>NZ_JAGGNA010000001.1:1242500-1245000 GCF_017875765.1 Flavobacterium sp. CG_23.5
TAGATTCGCTCCTGGTCGCCCAGTGGCTGCTCTCTGTACCGGCCATTGTAGCACGTGTGTAGCCCAAGGCGTAAGGGCCGTGATGATTTGACGTCATCCCCACCTTCCTCTCAGTTTGCACTGGCAGTCTCGTTAGAGTTCCCGACATGACTCGCTGGCAACTAACGACAGGGGTTGCGCTCGTTATAGGACTTAACCTGACACCTCACGGCACGAGCTGACGACAACCATGCAGCACCTTGTAAATTGTCTTGCGAAAAGTCTGTTTCCAAACCGGTCAATCTACATTTAAGCCTTGGTAAGGTTCCTCGCGTATCATCGAATTAAACCACATGCTCCACCGCTTGTGCGGGCCCCCGTCAATTCCTTTGAGTTTCATTCTTGCGAACGTACTCCCCAGGTGGGATACTTATCACTTTCGCTTAGCCACTGAGATTGCTCCCAACAGCTAGTATCCATCGTTTACGGCGTGGACTACCAGGGTATCTAATCCTGTTCGCTACCCACGCTTTCGTCCATCAGCGTCAATCCATTAGTAGTAACCTGCCTTCGCAATTGGTATTCCATGTAATCTCTAAGCATTTCACCGCTACACTACATATTCTAGTTACTTCCTAATAATTCAAGTCTAGCAGTATCAATGGCCGTTCCACCGTTGAGCGATGGGCTTTCACCACTGACTTACTAGACCGCCTACGGACCCTTTAAACCCAATGATTCCGGATAACGCTTGGATCCTCCGTATTACCGCGGCTGCTGGCACGGAGTTAGCCGATCCTTATTCTTACAGTACCGTCAATCTTTCACACGTGAAAGGGTTTCTTCCTGTACAAAAGCAGTTTACAATCCATAGGACCGTCATCCTGCACGCGGCATGGCTGGATCAGGCTTGCGCCCATTGTCCAATATTCCTCACTGCTGCCTCCCGTAGGAGTCTGGTCCGTGTCTCAGTACCAGTGTGGGGGATCTCCCTCTCAGGACCCCTACCCATCGTTGCCTTGGTATGCCGTTACCATACCAACTAGCTAATGGGACGCATGCTCATCTTTCACCGATAAATCTTTAAATACATCTTGATGCCAAGTCGTATTACTATAAGGTATTAATCCAAATTTCTCTGGGCTATCCCTTTGTGAAAGGTAGATTGCATACGCGTTACGCACCCGTGCGCCGGTCTCTAATTCCGAAGAACTATACCCCTCGACTTGCATGTGTTAAGCCTGCCGCTAGCGTTCATCCTGAGCCAGGATCAAACTCTTCATCGTATATTGTGTGAGTTCGGATAAATCCGTTCTCTTTGTTTATTTGACTGAAGTCTCTAGTGGTTTTTTCAAATCTTTCGATTCTATTACTCTTTATTATTGTCTCGTCTTGTGAACGAGACGGCTGTCAATTCAATATGTCTAGGAACGTGTTCTTCTTTTTTTAAACCGAATTTATTTCAGTTTCTTTGCCGTGATTCAAACTACTTAAAGTATCTCTCAAAGCGGGTGCAAAAGTGCAACTTCTTTTCTAATCTCGCAAGAAAAATTTAAAGTTTTTTTTGAAGATTTAAATCCTCCATTTCTTTATCTTTTCTTACCAGTCTTTCAAGGAACTTTGCATGTTTTGCGGGGTGCAAAAGTAATAAGCAAAATCAAATCTCACAAGCTTTTTTTGATTTATTTTTAGAAATGATTTCTAATCCTAAAACCTATACTCACTTGCCAATCTTTTAATGAACTTATTCGCTGTTGCGGGTGCAAAACTACACTCTTTATTGCGTTATTCAAGCTTTTTTAAACCTTTTTTTTGATGTTTTCTTAATGTTTGCTTTAAAGTGCTGAAAGTACGCTTTTTGAATGCGAACATTTTTTTACTGTTTTGAGATTTACAAAGCCAAAAGAGACAAAATCGACTACTTTTTCATGGACTTTATAAGGATCCTTACTGTGGTTCTGTAAAAATTTTTCTTAAGTAGGACTTCCGCAGCTATGACAACCTTAAATAAACTCTCCTTACAATCCTTTCAATAGCTAACTTACTAAGTATATAAAACTACTAACAGCCGTGCCCTGACTTAATACAGTAAGAAAAAAGTCTCAACCAATACTACCGCCTTCTTACAGATACTCCATTTTATTTCAGTTAGATTCGTATTTTAACATTACATCGTCACAGTTCTGTCTCCGACTCCATAATAAAGACACAAAGCCGAAGCATTAAACTCCGTTTATTTTGATTGCAGTAATTATAATCTTGTTTCAACCCCAATTGACAGTACCAAAAAAGTCCGAACTCACGAAATTTTAATAGTAGAAGAGGTAGTGCAAAACCAGTCCAGGCTTCGCATAAGGAGCTTCTTAGGTCCTTACACGCCATCAGCAAGCGACAGAATTCCACTTTGTATTGGCATTATTGCTACCGAAACGAATCCATCAACACCATTTTAACTTAAAAAAAAGGGCTTATTTAGATCAAATTTCCTTTTTCAGGCTCTGATTTAAGGAAAAGCGAACCT
>NZ_JAGGNA010000001.1:1547500-1815000 GCF_017875765.1 Flavobacterium sp. CG_23.5
CACCGACCCCAAATTCATATTACTTGATGAACCTTTCGCCGGTGTCGATCCCGTTGCCGTGGAAGATATTCAACGAATTGTAGCCCAACTAAAAAATAAAAACATCGGTATTCTAATCACCGATCACAACGTACAAGAAACACTGGCGATTACAGATAAAACTTATTTGATGTTTGAAGGGGGAATCCTAAAAGCCGGTATTCCTGAAGAACTAGTTGAAGATGAAATGGTACGTCGTGTATACCTTGGACAGAACTTCGAATTGAGAAAGAAGAAGCTGGAGTTTTAGTAAAAGTGTCAGAGAGGAGAAAGTGTTCAGTATTCAGTGTTCAGGCCTGATAAAGGAAAAGTGTTCAGTCTTCTGTTCTGCGACAGTAATCAGCTCTAAAAAAGTGGTCAGTAATCAGTGTTCAGTGTTCAGGCCTGAGAAAGTGTTCAGTTTTGACAAAGTGTTCATCTCTAAAAAAGTATTCACTAATTACTGTTCAACTAACATTTTTTTTAAAAACCGAATACTGAATACTAATCACTGAATACTGATCACTGAATACTGATTACTACATACTTTCCTACAGGGCTACCCCAAATTTTTGAGGATTTAAAATCATGTAATTTATTAGTTTTCCAACTTCATTGCTTTCGTTTATCAATTCATTGTAAATGCTTTCATTTATATAGTAGTTACATTTAAGAGAAAATTCTAGCCAAACTTGAGTCTCAGAATTTTCAGCATCCGAATCGGTTAATTTGCTATGAAAACTTCTGGGATACACCCTTTTCCTGTAAGATTCTGAAATATTAGTAGGTACACTTCTTGAAGAACGCCTAATTTGATCCGTTAAAGAATACATTTCTTCTTTTGGAAATAGTTTTGTTATTTCAAAAATTTTCATCGCTAATGAAAATGATTTCTGATATGCTAATAAATCTTGGAATTTCATACTTATGTTATTTAAAACCGATTATTATTTACTGGTTACTCTACACTGATTACTGATCACTGAATACTGATCACTAAACACTGATCACTGACCACTAAAAAACTACTCCACCGTAATAAACCGCAACTGCTCTAAATCACCATTGTAAATATTAACATCAACATTTCCTTTTATTCCAGGGACAGCTGCTTTTTCAGTAAATTGCCAAAACAACCAGTCGGAATCAATTTTCTCTCTGTAAAAATTATAGTTGGCAATCCAAAAAAGATAGTCACTAAACTCATCCTTTAAAAAATCATCATAATATTTTTCACCGGTATAAATGATAGGTTTTACTTTATAATGCAATTCCACCGCTTTTAACCAGCGCTTCAAACCTAGTTTCAAGCTGTCTAAGGATTGGTTTTTAGGTAATTTTTCAATGTCTAAAATAGGTGGTAAATCCCCTTTTTGAAGTGTAACCGTTTTAATAAAAAGCTCCGCTTGCTCGATAGAGTTTTCATTGGGACGGTAATAATGATAGGCGCCCCGAATCATTTTATTTTTTTTGGCGCCAAGCCAATTCCGCTTAAACTGAAGATCTTTTCTGTCTTTTCCCACGGTTGCACGGATAAACACAAAGTCTAAAGGATATTTATTTTCTAAAGTGTCCACATAAGACCATTGAATTTTACCTTGGTATTCAGAAACATCCAAACCGATACTCTTTCCGTCACTTTTTTCCAGAACCTGAAAATTTCGAACATCTGAAATACGTTTCGCTTCGGCTTCTTCCTTTAGAATTTTATCCGATTTAAAACTGAAATAATAGGCTATTCCATTGCGATAATGATATCCAATTCCAATAAGAACCAGCAAAAAAAAAGCAGCAATCGATAAACGTATACCCTTGGCAGAGAAAACAGACGCTTTCTTTTTTGGTTTACGAATCGATACAGTTCGCTTTCTGACTATCTTTTTTCTCATGCAAAAAACTACTTTATTAAATCTTTAGGTACAATTATTCAGAACTTTTGTTCGAGGCCTAATTTTTTACAAAAAAAGCAATATAAAATGACATTCTATGTTTTTATTAAATTATAAATCAAATTGCTATTATTTACGAGATTCAACCGTCCTTAACTTCAGCAGTCGAGCGTCAAATATTTGAAGACATGAAGAAATAGCAATAGCAACAACTGATCCTCTACCCGCCCTTATCTTTTTACACCAAAAAATCACGGTAAGGATTTCAGCGCTGGCAGCAGGGAGTGACCCCCGAGTCGAGTGTGAAACACGAGCGGCTGGGGTCGCGATAGGCAAATTCGTCCGATGATTTTTGGGATAAAAATATTCAGGCTTGACTTTTTGTTTCTTTTGTATCAAGACAAAAGAAAAAATTAAAAAAAATAATAACCAATGAATATTTTTTGTTTCTTTTGAAATCATGAATTCACGAACTACAATAAATTATTAACTCGTGAGTAATCAAGACAAAAGGAAAAATGATGTTCAGATAAAAAATAGTTTGTAACAACTGATCCTCTACGCGCCCTTATCTTTTTACACCAAAAAATCACGGTAAGGATTTCAGCGCTGGCAGCAGGGAGTGACCCCCGAGTCGAGTGTGAAACACGAGCGGCTGGGGTCGCGATAGGCAAATTCGTCCGATGATTTTTGGGATAAAAATATTCAGGCTTGACTTTTTGTTTCTTTTGTATCAAGACAAAAGAAAAAATTAAAAAAAATAATAACCAATGAATATTTTTTGTTTCTTTTGAAATCATGAATTCACGAACTATAATAAATTATTAACTCGTGAGTAATCAAGACAAAAGAAAAAATGATGTTCAGATAAAAAATAGTTTGTAACAACTGATCCTCTACCCGCCCTTATCTTTTTACACCAAAAAATCACGGTAAGGATTTCAGCGCTGGCAGCAGGGAGTGACCCCCGAGTCGAGTGTGAAACACGAGCGGCTGGGATCGCGATAGGCAAATTCGTCCGATGATTTTTGGGATAAAAATATTCAGGCTTGACTTTTTGTTTCTTTTGTATCAAGACAAAAGAAAAAATTAAAAAAAATAATAACCAATGAATATTTTTTGTTTCTTTTGACATCATGAATTCACGAACTACAATAAATTATTAACTCGTGAGTAATCAAGACAAAAGGAAAAATTAGTAAGTCATGATTTTTTACTTTCAAAAAAACGTCAATGGTAGTTTTTTTTTGTGCCGTAAAATAAAACAAAAATGCATCCAAAAATAATGAACTGAAGAAAAAACCATCAAAAACCAACGGACTACTTTATTGCCATTTTATTATTTAGCACCGACAGTAAAATATAAAGTATAATCAATAACGGAATCCCTAAATACTGAAAGAAAAATAACAACAATAGAGAAAGAGATAAAAACACAATTTGAAGTGCATTGTCTTTAAAATTAAACTTTTTAAGTTTTAAAGAAAATAAAGGAATCTCCGCATTCAGGATATAAGCACTTAATAACGTTATGGCAAATAAAATCCATTGATTAGTCAAAATTTCCAGTGTGAATATAGAATCTGAATATTTCAAAACCAAAGGCAGACTCAGAATAAAAAGTGCATTCGCGGGCGTTGGCAAGCCTATAAAAGAATCTGTTTGACGGGTGTCGATATTAAAGTTAGCCAAGCGATAACAGGAACCTAAAGTAACAATGAACCCCAAATAAGGAATCATAGGATGAACTGAAATCTCATGTTGACTGCTTGAAAGCAAAAAAAACATAACAAATCCAGGCACTACGCCACTGGTTACCATATCTGCCAAAGAATCTAATTGTAAACCCAGCGGGCTCGAAACTTTGAACAATCTGGCAAAAAAACCATCGAAAAAATCTAAAAATATACCAAGACAAACAAAATAAAAAGCCATTTCAAAATCCTGTCTTGAGGCAAAAACGATTGCAATACAGCCACAAAAAAGGTTGAGTAAGGTAATTAAATTCGGGATGTGCTTTTTAATATTCATAGTTCGACAGTTTAGCGTTTCAATGTTGGCAAATTTAACATAATAAGTGAATGAGAAGTACGTTTTTTACTAGAGATTTTAAACAGCGATTTCCACTTTACCATTTATTTGACAAAAGGAAGAAATAAGCTCAGTAAAAAATTATATTTTTGATAAAAATTAAACAGACTTTCTGTCTGTAAAAAAAGTTCCTTTGAAAAAAGCTTTCTTATTTCTGTTGCTGTCGGTTTGCATTTCTACTTACAGTCAAGCCGTCAGAAAATACTCTAACGAGTTTATGAATATTGGCGTTGATGCCGCTGCATTAGGCATGTCAAATACCGTTGTTGCATCCACCAATGACGTAAATTCTGGCTATTGGAATCCTGCGGGCTTAATTCATCTTGAGGATCACCAAATATCGTTAATGCATGCTAATTATTTTGCTAACATTGCCCAATACGATTATATGGCCTACGCCAGTCCAATCGATGACCGAAGTGCTTGGGGAATTTCATTAATCCGTTTTGGTGTAGATGATATTTTAAATACAACCGAATTGATTGACAGCCAAGGTAATATTGACTACAACCGAATCAGTCTTTTTTCTACTGCCGATTATGGTTTTACGTTTTCCTACGCCCGAAAATTACCGGTTCCGGGATTTCAATACGGCGTAAATGCTAAAGTGATCCGAAGAATCATCGGGAAATTTGCCAATTCGTGGGGCTTTGGTTTTGACGCCGGTTTACAATTCGAAAAAAATAATTGGCAATTTGGATTAATGCTCCGCGACATTACAACTACCTACAATGTTTGGAATATTGACGAGGCCGAATACAAAAAAATTTCCGATGCCATCCCTGGTCAAAATCAGGAATTACCGGAAAGCACGGAGATTACTGCTCCAAAAGCACAATTGGGAATAGCCAAGAAATTTATTATACATTATGATTACAGTATTTTGGCTGCTGCCAATATGAACATGCGCTTTACCAAAACCAATGATGTTATCTCCACTGATTTTGTCAGTATTGATCCCGCGATAGGATTTGAATTTGGCTATACCGATTTGGTTTTCTTGCGTGCAGGCGTAGGGAATTTCCAAAACGTGCAACAACTGGATAACAGCGAAAAAGTGGGTTTTCAACCTAATATCGGATTAGGATTTAAATACAAAGGCATTCAAGTAGATTATGCCCTAACCGATTTAGGCAACCAAAGTACTGCTTTGTATTCGAATATTTTTTCGGTAAAAGTGGATTTAAGTCTTTTTAGAAATTAAACTGTTGTCCCGTATAAAACAAAATCTACCGCCAATTCACTAATTAAAAAAAAGAAAATAATTAACGCATTAGCGGTACAACAATACATAATAATGTGTCATGCGAATTAAGGGTTGAAATTTGCCATTGGGCACTACATTTTGGTGGATAAAGAAATCGAAACGAATTTAGCGTGCCGTAGGTACGCAACAAAAACAATAGCAGTTGCGTACCTACGGCACGCGAACAAATTTTAAATTGAAATTCTACCGATATCTAGTGGCTAACGGCACAATAAAAGGTACTTAAATCCTTGATTCCGATGAATATATAAAAAGTGAAACGCACTTATATTGTCTTTGAAAATAAAAAACCTATGCTTCTATTTGTTTAAAAATAATTAGCGTATTAGCGGTGAAAACTACAAGTAACTAGTAGCGAACTTCACGTAATCTTTTATTTACGATACTGATTTACACAAAACAATTAGTAAAATTCCACTTAACTTTTGCTGAACTAAAAAATCCATGTAAATTTGTTCACTCTGTGTTACAAGTGTTCCTATTTAATACTATTCCCAAATGAATATAACTTCTTTAAAGAAAATTTCCTTTTTTATACTCTTGTTTTTAACTGTAAACTATAGTTTTGGACAAAACCTTTTACTGTCAAAAGAGGGGCATGTCAGCGTAATTACTTGCGGAACCGGGAATGAATCCTATTCGCTTTTTGGACATACGGCGATTCGCATAAGCGATCCCTTCAACAATATTGACGTCGTATATAATTATGGTGCTTTTGATTTTGGCACTCCTAATTTTGTATTGAAATTCATAAAAGGAGATTTACAATATTTTGCTGTCGCCAATTCCTATGCCGATTTCATCAATCAATACCAGTACGAAAAAAGATCTGTGTACGAGCAGGAATTAAACATTGCGCCAAATCTAAAACAAAAATTATTTGATAATTTGAATACTTCTTTGGCTTCTGGAGAAAGTCATTACACTTATAAATTTATTGATAAAAATTGTACGTCTATGGTCGTTGACATTATCAATAAAACACTGGATACCGTTGCCATTGTAAAAAAAACGGACACCGATATTACATACAGAACCATACTCTATCCTTATTTTGACAATCATTTTTATGAAAAATTAGGTACCAGCATTATTTTTGGAAAAAAAGTAGATGAGTTGGGAACGCAAATCTTCCTACCGTTTGAATTACAGAAAAGTTTAAAAAAGGTCTCTTTTCAAAATCAACCGCTTGCCCGAGAAAACAAAACCATACTTGAATTTGGTAAAGAAATGAATACTTCTTGGTGGAATAATGTATATACGTATCTTTTATTTCTTGGTTTTGTTATTTTAATAAATAAGAAAAGTGTAGCTGCTTTTTATCTTACTATTATGGCCCTATTAGGAGTATTCTTTCTGTTTGCGGGATTTTATTCGTTTCATCAGGAACTAGCCTATAATTATAATATGTTACTGTTTAACCCAATCTTACTGTCCCTTCTTTATTTATACCATACTAAAAATAGAAAATGGCTTTACAATCTGGCGTTATTCAATCTTTTATCGTTGTTGATTTATTTGGTTATCATGATTAACAAAGCGCATCTTATGATTGTATTGCCTCTCGTAATTACCAGTGCAGTATTATTAGTGAGATTGGCGATTCAAAATAGAAAACGAGTTCCCATAATTATATGATTATCAGCCTAACCCTCTCCAAAAGAGAGGGAATAAAGAAGTGGAAGTATTGATTTAGATAATTTTTGGATTATCTACTCTTTTTGAAAAACACACCCCTAACCCCTTTAACTCCCTATATTATTTTGTTTGGAGTCGTTGAATCTTCGATTTCAAGAGGGGAATTGTGAAGTGGAATTACTTTTTTAAAATGCTTTTGGATTTTGAAATGATTTTTGAAAAACACACCCCTAACCCCTCTTAAGAGGGGAATTGAGAAGTGGAATTTCTTCTTTAAAATTACTTTTACATTTAGAGAATACTTTTTGAAAACACACCCGCAACATGTTCTTGAGAGGAATTGAAAAGTGGAATTACTTCTTTAAAATGCTTTTTCTTTTTAGCCCTATTTGTTATGAAAACCAGAAAGAATACAATCACGAAATCGTATTCCCCTCTTGAAATCGAAGATTCAACGACTCCAAACAAAATAATATAGGGAGTTATAGGGGCTAGGGGTGTGTCCGATAGGTGGAGCTACAATTTTTTTCTCATATTCAAAAACATAAAACTCAATAGCACGCAATACGTTTTCCATATCCCTCAAAACCTGTTCATCACTAAAACGTAAAACAGTTATTCCTAATTGATTCATTCGCTTTTCTTTCAATGTATCTTTGTTATATACTTCTAGAAACTCATGAGAATAACCATCTACCTCTATTCCCAACATCAATTCGTAACAAAAAAAGTCCAGAATATAATTATCGATAGGCTTTTGACGATGAAAATCGTAGCCATACATTTGCTTCCCCTTCAATTTTAACCAAAGAAATATCTCTATTTCAGTAGAATCATTTCTAAGTTTCTTTGCAAATGCTATCAATTTTGCGTTGTATGGTATTATTTTTCTTTTCGCCATAGACTATTTTTATCCTTATAAAAATAGTTTTTTTAGTGATGTGTTTGTGTAGATGGAAATAAAAAGACAGTCTCTAACTGATTATTTTATTTAACTCAAGAAAAAACACACCCCTAGCCCCTCTCAAGAGGGGAATTGAGAAGTGGGATTACTTCTTTAAAATTACTTTTAGATTTTAAGAATGCTTTTTGAAAAATACACACCTAGGCCCTCTCAGGAGGGGAATTAAGAAGTGGAGTGACTTATTTAAATAACTTTTAGGTTTTAAAACTATGTAATATGAGAAACATAAAGAAACGATTTACGAAATCGCATTCCCTCTTGAAATCAAAAATTCAACGACTCCAAACAAAATAATATAGGGAGTTATAGCTGCTAGGGGTGTGTCCTTTAAAATCGCATAATTTGTATATTAACTATTCAACATTATCCGTAAATTTTGAACATGGAATTTGGAATATTGAAGAAGGAAGTTTTACGATTGTATGGACAGATTTAATAAAATAAATTATTTCGTTACCTCTTAATAAATAATAATAATAATAATAATAATAATAATAATAGATAATAAATCTACTGTCCTCTATAAAACAATACCGTCGTAATGGTCTTAAAAGCAATACTCAAATCCAAGAAAATACTCCTATGTTTAATGTAATAAAGGTCGTATTGCAACTTAATTAAACTATCGCTAATGGTATCGCCGTAGGAATAATTTACTTGTGCCCAACCGGTAAGACCTGGTTTTATAATATGTCTGGTTTCATAAAAAGGCATTACTTCAGCTATTTCCTTAACAAAAAAAGGACGTTCGGGACGCGGACCTATAACGGCCATATCGCCTTTAAGAATATTGATAAATTGGGGAAATTCATCTATCCTGGTTTTCCGTAAGAATTTTCCAAAACCAGTTATCCTTGAATCATTGACAGTGGTAAAAACCGCTCCGTTAGTTTCGGCATTACTGATCATCGTACGGAATTTTAAAATTTCAAACACAATCCCATCTCGACCAACTCTTTCTTGGGTATAAAACAACTTCCCTCTGTTTCCTATCGCATTACCTAGTACTATTATTGGAAACAAAATCAGGCCAACAGTCAATCCAAGTATGGAAATACCTATTTCAAAAAGTCGCACCACTAATAAATATAGTTTATTGTTATTGCTTCTGCTAAAAGGAAAATAGCGGTAAAAATCTTTCGACATATAATGCACCGGAATACGTTGTGTCTTGCTTTCGTACACTTGAGTATACTCCCTAATAATATTTCCGGTCTCTAATAATTGAAGTAATTGTTGGTACAATTCAGTAGTGATCCCTTCTGTTTTTTGGGACGCAATCACAATTTCAGAAATCGAATTTTCTTTGACAAATGAAAACAAATCGTCTCTCTTAATTTGTTGTACATATTGGTAGTCCGTCATATTCTCTTGGGCAGCATCGGCACTAACGAACGCAATGATTTTATAATGTGGGTCTATGTTTTCCAATCCTAAAATCAACTCTTCCACCTGCTCCTGATCACATATTAATAAGGCATTTTGAAGAAACCTATTAGAGGCTAGAAACTTCACATAAATCATACGCCAAAAAAATAACGACAAAAAGACAACTAAATAAAACAAGAAAATTTGTATTCTTTTGGAAGGCAATTCAGGAGTAAAAACAGGGGTAAGCAAATAGATGGAAACCGTGGTTGTGGCAGTAAGAAGAGAACTTCTGGATACTTGAAATTGATTACTGGCCACTTGAAGGTTATACATTTCGAATATAGTGCCAAAAAGACTGAGGTAAATCGCTAAAACTAAAGTCCAATAAAGATTGGTTGTGATACTGCTGAAATAGTCAAAATTAAAAAAATAGCCTACTATAAACAACGCTGTCAAGACACCTAAAACATCAAAAAGACGAAGAATCATCTTCCTTTCTGATATTTCAAAATGCATTTTGTCTATTGATAACATGTTTCTAATTCTGGTTTGAGCTGCAATTTAGCCATTTTGAACTCATATCATTCGAAGAAATGTTAATTTTTTTAACAAATTTATTTTTTAACGAAGTAATTTATTTATTAGTGGAGAATTAGCAATGTAATAGAACAAAAAAGAAATACAAAATCCAACTTATAAATCAACACTCTCCAAATTTTCGACTCTTTTTAGTCCCAAAGCTTCGGGAGGGGTAAAACGAAAATTGGGATGGAGTAAAACATAAGTCCTAAATTTTCGGCTCCCTTTAGGGACGGGGTAAAACGAAAATTATGAAGAAGCAAAACTAAAATAGCTGAATTTCTTTTTTTGCCTTCCCCTCCCGAAGCTTCGGGACTAAAGGGTGCAAAAAAAAAAAATACACTATCGAAGATACGAATCAACAAATTCTAAATTTTCGAGACATCAACTTAATACTTAATACCTAATACTTAATACGCTTCTAATCTTCACTCTTCCTTTTTAACTTTTGTAGGACTCCCTAGCTGCACATTCAACAAAGACAGCGAATAGACAAAGGCAGGTGCTGCGGTCCGCATAGCGGCATGATTAATCGTCAACAACCAGAACAAAACAAAACACAACAAATACATATTGAACTTATTTTCTAAATACAAAACCAGCGGGGTAAAAAATAAAATCAATAAGGCCATAACCCCCAAAGAACCATGCTCTCCCAACATACGGGTAATTTCATCATGGGATAAAACACTGGTTCCCGTTTCAGCTAAACGAACTTCAGTACCCTTTCCAACGCCTACACCAAATATAGGATTCTTCAAAAACATATCAATTTCACTTTTAGCCACTTCCTCACGACCGGTAAATCTATCTTCCTTCGTTCTTCCTTTCGCATCTTGATTGGCATACCGTTTATTGATGAGCCCTCCCGTCTGAAAAGAGGTATAACCCCAAGTAGCCATAAGCGCTAATGTCATCAAGACAACAATATAATTCAGTTTCACTCGGCCACTATAATTGGACTTAAAATATAGAAATAGTAATAAAAGTACAATCATTAGAAATCCTGTAATCATTCCCCCACGGGAAAAAGTAATCATACCGCGATAAGCAATATTCAAAGCAAGTATTAAATTAATCACTACTTGAAATTTTGTTTTGGATTCTATTATAACTCTGGAGAAAAAAATAAACATTCCTAACCCTAAAACAGTTGCCACCTGATTCGGACCATACCCCCCCGAAGTCTCAAAATTAGATTGTGTACTTGTAATGACATCCCGAATATCAGGGGTGTAAAATGTTAAATAGATCATACAGCTAATAATAGGCAGCCCCATACTGAGCAGTATGTCGTTCATTTGCTCTGCTGGCAGTTTACGCCTGTAAGTATATAATGATGCTATTCCTAAACATACCGGACCCGAAATGTTAAAAGCTATCGTTGTTCTAATATCAGTGTCAAAATCTAATACAAATACAGACAACACTACGCTAGGAACCAACAATAACAAAAACAACCAATAGGGCGCAGCCCCCTTGGAGAATCCACTGAAATACATTCCGATGAAAATAAAAACCATCACCCCATATTTTGTAATTTCATATAATGGATTACCACCAGTCATCCTTAAGAAAACTTCACTGCCGACTACATAAGCAGCTACAATAAGTGCTTCATTATTCCTGTTTTGCTTTTTGATAATGTACAATACTCCAAATATAAAAATAGAATAACCATATATTTTAGTGGTAAAAGGCAATAGGTATCCCATTGCACCAATAGCAACATGGAAAAGAATTAAATAGAGATAGGAAAGATCCTCTTTTTTCATTTGTAACTATATTTACTAATAAGTATCATAGACTATAATATAAAACTAGAAATACGAAGCAGATGTCAAAATCAATTTATTGTACATCCGAATTATTAATTTTGTTAAGTAAACTAAAATATTTCTCCATAAACATTGTAGAGCCATAATTTTTAATAATGTTATGATTTAAACCTTCTGCTTTTTTATTTGCTACTATTTTATCCGAAAGCGCCTCTTTAATCGCAATTGCTAATTCTTGTGGTGACTTAGAGGGTACAACCCAGCCAAATTCTCCATTCCCCAGTACTTCTTTGCATTGGCCGACGTCTGTACAAACGACAGGTAATCCTGCTAAACCATATTCTAAAAGCGACACTGGCAATCCTTCGCTTACAGAGCTAAGCACCCCCACGTCTGCTTTACTTAAAAGTTCAGAAATATTTATAACAGGACCTAAAAAAACAACATCGTTGTTAAGGTTTAACAAAGTCACCTTTTTTTTAACTTTTTCAACCCACTCTTTATCTTCTAATGAACCCGCTAAATGCAATTTAAATTTAATATTTTCATCTTTCAACAATGCGCATGCTGCAATTAAATTAAGATGGTCTTTTTGGTCTCTAATATTGGCTAAACACAAAATTACTGGAATTTCATTGTGGCTTTTTTGATCTACCTGAATCAACGGGAAATTTGGAATATAAGCAATGTACTTTTTATTTATTTTTAAATTTTGAATATTCCAGTCTTTGATTTTATCGTTTACGCAAATCACTCCATCCATTAAAAAAGAAAAAAACTTAATGATTTTCCTGTCAGAATCTTTTAATAAATCACTAAAACCCCAGTGATCATGCCAAATAACAGTTATCCCCGGAATTAGTGATTTTAATATAAAAGCCCAATAAATTGAAGTTTGATGTGCATGAATGATGGATGGTCTATATTTTGAAATTAATTTGAAAAGTTTGAAAAATGCAAAACAATCTAAAACACCTTTCTTGTTTAAGAATACCACATTATCTTTTTCATTAATAAAATTATAAATAGGGCCAATATTTCTAGAAACAACCAGATAATTCTGAATATTACTAGAAGTGAGTGCATTATAAATATTGGCACTCATTCGCTCGGTCCCACCAATATCTAATGAATCCACAATTTGAAGTATTTTATAATTCTTTTCCATTTTTTTATAAAATTCCTTCAGCAATAACAATTAAACTACTCCCAAAAATTTTAGAAAACAGATATGGATTTATCATTAAAAGACTATATTTAAACGGGTATGCTATTTTTTGCAAAACAGTAGTGTTATTTGAGGGTGCATTAATTGAATCAATAGAATAATCGTAATCCACAATTTTCAAACCCGAAAATGTTATTAGGTTAAAAGCCGAATTAACGTTCAAAAAAACCAAATGTCCTGGATCTTTAATTTTTTTCTTTTGTAAATTTCTAACATTTACGGATAAGCAATCCTCCAATGGGATATGCATAACTACATATTTTGCTCTTTTCCCAACTTCGGTCAAAAAAGATATTGGATTAGGTACATGTTCAAAGACATCATTTAAGGTTACTAAATCAAATTTTTCAGTTGATTTAGTGAAATCTTGAAATAAAAATTCAACATTATCATAATTTAATTTTTTAACATGCGGAGAGACATCAAAACCTTTTAGAGTTTGAAGAGACTGAAAATTCATTTTTAATTCCATCCCTAATAACTTAATTATTTCTCCTGAACCACAACCCACATCTGCATAGGAGGATAGCTGAATATTATTAGTTTTTAAATAGTTAAATAATACTTTTTTAATCGATTTTACTTTATATATAGCATCCTCACTATGGCGGTTTGGGTTTTCAAAATAAATACCTTCTGAATACATATCAATTTATTTTATTAGAGAAAAAAGCAATATACACTAATTTGTCATTAATTTATTAATTTCCTGCTCAAACAAATTTAAAGTATATTGTTGCGACCATTTTTGCGCAGAAATAGCAGTTGATGTGTACTTTTCTTTATTTGATATATAAGTTAAAATTTGTTTTAAATCCATTTCAATATCCATTTGCAACAACAATCCTCTTTTACCATAATCCAGCATAAACGGCACACAGGATACTGGAGTCGCTAAAGGAATGCACCCCCAAAACATTCCTTCGGCAACCACTTTTGGCCAACCTTCACTATCGGATGGTAAAACTACAAAATGACTCTTTTGATAGGCACTTTTAATTGTTTCTGATGTTTGATTTCCTTTCAATGAAACTATCTTTTCTAATCGATGTGCACTAATGTATTTTTCCAAAATGGCACGTTCAATTCCTTCCCCATATAAATCCAAGTGAACCTCATATCCTTTTTTTGATAATACTTCCACCAATTGAATGGCATACAAAGGATTTTTACCTAGTACCAAAGTCCCTACAAAAATGAAATAAATCCGTGTGGTAACTTCTTTGTTCAAAATAGGAGTTTTTTCCGCTTCATAATAAGAGGCTGTAAAAAATGATTTTATATTTTTAGTACTTCCTTGCCATTCCCCATACACCAGCACCTTCATATTTCTCGTTAAAAAAGTATTGCTCAAAATCCATTTTTGCAATTGATAGGTTAAAGGTTGCTTGAATTTCGGATCCCAGTTCCCGGCATATTTAGCAGTTTTGGGCTTATTAGGAAACACTATTTGAACCAAACATCCCAACAAACCTATATTCCCCGGACATCGTAAATGAATATGATCCGCTTTTTTCATCGCTTGAACTATTTTCCAAGCAATTTTAGGAGTCTTAAAAACAGTTCTAAAAACACTTTTCAAACTTAAAATATCAAAATTTTCAACGGCAATGAATTCAATATTTGGGTGCTCATAAGCACCGTCAATAGCCGACTTAACGATAGTAGATTTTGGTGCAACCACAGTGAGTTTGTTCACCTGCTTCGACCAAATATTCATTTCGCGAACATATGGCCCATAAGCAAAAAATCGATTCCCTTCCATGAGGTGAGGAACATGAGTAATGATAACAAAAGTCATTGTTTTTTGACTTTTGGCGTATTAAACAATAAACTCCACCAGCCAACAGTTCTACCCAAGGCTTCCGTTAATGCTTCCTTTCGTTTATTTGTTGTTACTGCATTGCTAAATCGAATCAATGTCAATAGTATAGTAATGGAATTCCATTTTATTTTTGCGTTCAGTAAGGGGTTTGGGTTTTTAACTCTCCAAACATACCAACCGTTTCGCACTACCATTTTCCCATATTTATATTGATTGGGTCTTCCGGAAGCCTCATGACAATGATGTAATCGAGCAGCTGTGTTTGAATATAATTTACCAGTTTTTGCTACTCTGATAGAAAAATCAGCATCTTCATACAAGCCATAGCCTTCAAAATAAGTGGAGAATTGTAGTGTTTCAAAGATTTTTTTTCTATACGAAGAAACTCCTCCCATCAATTGTTCCACTTCATAAATTTTTCCGCTTGGCGGCAAAAAGCCAACACTTCGTCCATGCGAATATAAAGTTGAAAAACCAGGAGGGCAATCGCTGTCTAATCCCAACTTTTTTCTCATTATAAATCGGCTGCCGTCTTTGCGTTTCCATCCATCAAAATAAAATTCATTAATTGTAGGCTCATAATCGTTTCCAACAAATTCGCACTTAGTTTCGTCTATGATATACCCTCCCGCACCCAAAGCCTCGGGATGCAGTTCATAGGTTTTTAATAATTGCTCAAAATAATCTTGCTCCAAAACGATATCGTCATCTAGGAAACAAATTATATCGATATCATGCTTTACTTTAGCAATTCCATAATTCCTTTGTTTGGTAAGTCCCCTATATTCTTTTGAAACAAGAAAATAACTTAGATTTTTAAAATTATTCTCTTTAAGGACAAGTGTGGTTTCCTTATTTGTGGAACCATCTATAATTAGAATTTCGTCTGGATAAAGCGTTTGTATCTGTACTGATTGCAATAATTTCATCAATGGTAAAGGTCGTAGATAAGTACAGACAATTAAAGAAAACTTCATGTTCTTGTTTTTAAATGATTGGCCCAAAAAACGCTTTGATTCCACTGTTTCTTGAAATGAATAAAATAGCGGTATGGGTTTTTAATCTTTTGATGGCGATAATACTTAAAAAATAACGTTGTTTTATATCCCAAAAATTGTTCGGTGGTATTGTTTCTAAGAATATACAACATTACGGTTGGTGATGGCTTGGGCTGAATGATATCTTGATGCCATTCTAAAACTGGCTTTGTCCTAAAACCACCAATGGGTGCTTTTAAATGTAAAATTTCTGGATTAGGTAAATACAAAACATCATATCCCTGATTCCGTAATTGCATCCCAAAATCACTGTCTTCACCGTAACCAAATTCCAAACCCATATTGAATCTAACTTTATTTAACAGATTTCTTTTAACTACACTATTCCCTGCTCCAAAAGTAGGCCACTGTATTATATTTAAAAATATTTTGGATTCGTTTTTTTGAGGATATGAAGTTGTAACTACGGGACTACCATATTTTTTTATATTATCAAATATGTCCTTCAATAAATTAGGTTCAAAACGATTGTCATCATCGGCTAGAAAAACCCATTCACTTTCCGTTTGATCTAATGCTAAGTTTCTGGCATTACAGGCCCCTGATTGATGAATAAAAAAATGTTGAATCTTAAATGGCCACTTTTCTTCATAAATATAATCCAATTCACTTTTACTTAATGGCTCTGGATTTTGTTCGATAATAATAATTTTATGAGGCAATAGGGTTTGTTTGGAAAAATCAATCAATACATCATACAAATAGTTTGCTCTGCCAATAGTTGGAATAATTACATCTATCGTTGCAATATCAATGAGTCTTCTGGAGGATTCGACTACTATACCTTCCAAGTTGATCTTTACATTTTTTCTATTTTTATAAAAAAAAGAAAAAATCATTGGAATTAAAGGAAACTTCCTTTCGTGAACCATTAAATTTATAAGCAATAAAAAAATCCATCTTGTTTTATAATGCTGTTTTATGTAACGAAAAAGCGTGTAGCTTGATGCCTGATGCGAAGTTATTCTTTGCTGCTGTTTTAAAAGTTGGGGCTCCGAATAGCATAACAATCCAAGTGGCATTGCTACTTTCGCAATAGAATTTAAATAATAATCAAAATCAGCATCCCTCTCCACTTTATTCCGTATCGCATTTACGACAGACGCATGCACGACGCCGACAAAACTGCTCATTTGCCAGGTAGGGTAGCACACCTTTTTATTAATATTAATAAATAAAGACTCTTCAACATATCCTATCCTTCGATCTAAAAAATTAAAACTGTCAGCAGAATAAGATAACATCATTTTATTGTGATGCAACAAAGCTGGAATTACTTCTAAATTGAGCTGCTCTTTTGCCGTTGCATTACACCAAATTATTATTTCAGAAGGAAATTGTTGTGCTAAAATATGCAATCCATCGGCAATAGTTCCCTTAAAATCAAATTCTATTGTTTGATTATCCGATGTTGCTACTTCAGTAATTTTTGAATTCAAATGATATACTACAATCAAAACTTACTTTGTTAAGGATTTATAAAATAACAAACTTTGTTGTGCTACTATTTCAACACTAAATTTTTCAATCACTTTTTTTCGTGCTGCTACACCAAAATCATTTTGCAATCCTTTATTATCAAGTAATTCTATAATTCGATTGGCGTATTCCACATGATCGGTAGGATGAACTAAAAAACCATTTATACCATCATCAATTACCTCCGTTGCCCAACCAATTTTGGAAGCGACTATTGCTTTTTCCATCGCCATTGCCTCGATCCAGGAAACCGGCAAAGCTTCTGCAAATGTTGGAAAAACACATACCGCCGCTGCATCAATGTGTTTTTTTATTTCCTCATACGGAACGACACCCATATAAACAACGTTGGCTAAGGCCTCCGGAGTGAATAATTCCTGCATCATCTTCCGAGTAGAAGAATTTCCAGATATAATATCGGAAACATCTTTTCCTACCAAAATCAATTTAGCTTCATGATTTTTTCGAACTACTTCATTAAAAATCAAAGGCAGCTCCAGCAATCCTTTCTTCCTAATAAGACTTCCAAAATAAAGTATATTCCCTACCCCCCAACCGCCCAAGGATGGCTTTACCATAATAGTGCTATTATTTAATAGCAAACAATTATTTTCCGCAGTTTCTCTACCATGAAATAAGGTGGTATCGATTCCATTAGGGATGATAGTAAATTGTTTTTCTAAACCAAAAACTTCATTAGTCAAATCGGCTGTAAACTGACTTACCGAAAGCAGTCCATTCGCTTTTTCCAAGGCCCGTTTTTCATGAAATTTATTAATCCATTTCACCGGGCGCTGGTCTAAATGACAAAAATAAGTGTCCGAACCATTTAACCGAATAACAATGGGACATTTTTTAGGAGTAATAAAAGAAGTAATTCCTGTCCAATCTGCCGCTTCTACCAAATCGATTTCCTTATTCTGGTATAATGTATCGATGATACGTTCTAGTTTTTTTTGTGTAAGATACCACGACAATCCCTTGAATTTTACATTTTTTATCTGTTCAACACAAATACCGTTATCATCGAAGCTATTTTCTTCTTTTTGACCATACACTAAAACACGCACCGAACATCCTTGCTGCATCAATCCCATCGCCAGGTTTTTGATACTCGTACCAATGCCTCCAGAACTGCCAGTATTAGCGTGAGGATATTCAGGGGTTAAGAACGCTATTTTCATTTGATTTTTGATTGAAGATTAACGGTTTTTGATTGCAGATTTAGAGCATAAGGACCTTAGTTGCTCAATGCCTTTTAGTCCCTTTATCAAAAAAATCCTTTATAATTCTTGTCGTGAACATTCTTGCTCCTTTTTCATTCATGTGACCGCAGGAAGAGAAATACTGATCACCCTCTACCGCATTTTCATAATTGCAAATTTCAGGATAAATTTGCTGCACCTTTTCAAAATAATCCAAGCCTTTTACATTAGTACACATAGGCGTCATCACAGCAATTAGTCTGATATTATTGGCCGTACAAATGCGTCTTATTTCTTCATAGTATTTATTGTGTATGGGTTTTAAAGCGGTAATATCATTTTTCATATTACCCTTTTTATTCCCTAGTGCATGAAAACCTCCCTTTTTTAAAGTATTCGTTGGTTCTTTTCTTGCTGTTTTATACATCTCCCGAAAACCTATAGGAGCATCAAATTCCAAATACCGGTAAAATGGAATATAATATAATTTCCAAAAATCTTCTTCTCCCGAAAAATGTTGTTCTATAATTTTAGAACTATGAATATAAGGCAAGAATTTGGCCGAAACGCCCTCCGATCGTTTTTCGTTAGAAATATCCAAATCGGCATCTATAATTATGTTTTTTATCGTGTACTTTCGTTCCACCATTAATTTCAATAGCAACGAGGCTTCAAACAAATGAGAACCACTCATGCCAAAATTAAAGGCTTTGAGTCCTTTATCTTCAAAGAGTTGAGTCACGAAATGATTGTTGGCTCTGGAAGATCCCAAAATCACCACATCATAATTCCGAGCATTTGAATTGTAAACATTGTCAATTTTTCCTCGATTTGAAGACTGCAAATAAACTCCTGTATATACTACATCTAAAACAACTAATAGCACTAATATTGTTGCTAAAATAAGAGCGGTAAAACATATAAATTTTTTCATACTAACTGTTATTCTGAAAACTTTGAAGGAATAATGTCCTATCATTAAAATTAAACCTATACGAAATGTACGTTCATTGAAGAAAACAACAATAAGTAAACAACAACAACTTATATGGCCTTATATTACTTATATGGTTAAAAAACTCCTTCTCTTAAAATTGAAAATAAATAAATTCTTTATAATCTGAATACGTTCCCAATGTGATAATTGCTGCAATACATAATGCTAATTTCAACCAGGAATACTTCCCCGAAATGGGTTCAATAGTCGTTCTACTGTTCCACTCCACGACAATAAAAGCAAAAACCAATAGCAGCAATTCATAACTATATCTTTCATTTTCCAAATATTGCGAAACAAATTTTCGGTCTGTAAAAATTCGCGTTATATAATCAAAAGCTATGGCAATTGATTTTGCCCTAAAAAATATCCAAGCCAAACAAGTAATCGAAAAAGTACTGACTATACTCAAAACAATTTTTAAGGAACTAAAATTCCATTGCAATTGTACTGTCTCTATATTTGAACGATTCTTTTGTAGTAACAATAAAGGTAAAAAATACAAGGCATTGATAAATCCCCAAGCCAGAAACGTCCAATTGGCGCCATGCCAAAAGCCACTCAACAGAAATATCACGAACACATTCCGAACTTGTTTGGCCTTACTGCCCTTGCTTCCCCCCAACGGAATATAGACATAATCCCGGAACCACGAAGACAAGGAAATATGCCATCGGCGCCAAAACTCAGCAATATCTCTTGAGAAATAGGGATAATTAAAATTACGTAACAAATCAATTCCAAACAGCTTAGACATTCCCAAAGCCATATCCGAATAACCCGAAAAGTCACCATAAATTTGGAAGGAAAAATAAAAGGCTCCCAAAATCAACGACAGCGAATTCATGGATTGATAATGATCGAAAATAGCATTGGCATAGGTGGCACAGGTATCCGCAATGACTACTTTTTTAAACAATCCCCAGATGATTTGACATACTCCTTCCTTGGCTTTCGCAAAATCAAATTCTCTTTTCACCTTTACTTGGGGCAATAAATGCGTGGCTCTCTCGATAGGACCAGCCACTAAAAGCGGGAAATAACTAACAAACAACGAATAATCGACAAAATTATATTCGGCTTTTATTCTTTTTAAATAAATATCGATTACGTACGATAATCCATGAAACGTATAAAAAGAAATTCCTACTGGCAAAACTACATTGAGCAACAAAGGACTGGAATGCAATCCAAAACCATTTAGTAATTCCGCAAAGGAACTGGCAAAAAAATTATAGTATTTAAAAATACCCAGAAAGCCCAGATTCAGACTAATACTCAACCAAAACCAAAATTTACGGAAACTTTCTTTTTTTGCTTTTTCAATTCGAATACCGGTATAATAATCTAAAAACGTAGAGAAAACCAATAAGAACAAAAACCGCCAATCCCAACACGAATAAAAATAATAGCTCGCTACAATCAGAAGCGCATTTTGAGTGCTCTTCGTTTTATTAAAAATAAACCAATATAATAGAAATACAATCGGTAAAAAAAGGGCAAAGGCAAAGGAATTAAAAAACATGTTTATTCAAAAATTTAATTAGACAGTCACTTAGACATCTGCGATATTCAATATAGCGTTGCTGGAATTATCAAAACTGCTATTTTACTTGTTAATCAATATTATGTATGTAAAAAGGAGACAAATCTTTATCTATTACGATCATCTTTGGACTGACTGCGGTGAAATAATCAGGAATATTTTCAGTCACTACTGTATTAGCACCAATTGTGACATGATTACCAATAGTAATATTCCCAAAAACACAGGCTCCCGGGCCTACAAAAACATTATTCCCTATTTTAGGGACACCTATATGGGCTCCATAGTTACTTACCCCAAAAGTAATCCCTTGTGAGATATTACAATTATCACCAATAATGGTATCGCCATGAATGACTATTCCTCCAAAATGTCCGACATAAAAACCACTACCTATTTGGGTACGGTAAGAAATATCAAACCCGTATTTCACTTTTAATCTTCGCAACCAGAGAAAGAAAAAATAAAATAAAATTCTATTTTTCTTGCGGTAATATTGTGTTAAACGGAAAATAGTCATAAACTTTAAACCTGGATTAGGCATGATAATAAAAGTCTTAAATAACACAGCAAATCCAATAGTATTAATACCACATCGTTTGTAATCCGATAAAATAGTTTGTAGCAGCATAATTATTTTTTACAAATTTCGGCAATAGCTTCCCAAATGCGTTTAGAGGCATCTTGTGCAGGATGCTGATTGATTTTCTCAAACCATTCTTGTGCATTATACACTACTTTTCTAGACTTATCACTTAGCATTTCCTCTATTTTAGCCACAATTTCATCTGCACTGTTCAACCAAAAAACAGCCTCTTTGTTTGGCATAGAACGAAAATGTACAAATTTATAAATATTTCTAACCGACCAGTCTTTATTTACTTTATGCGGCACATCATAATTAATATAACCGCAAGGTTTAGTATGAGCTGCATAATCAAAGACCATTGAAGATCCCAAATTTATTACCATTTCTGTATGTGCAATTGTATTCATTTGCAATGAAATATCATTGGGAGTTGGCAAGATAGCTCCCCATTCCTCCCCTTCTCTGTCCCATTTGGGAGCCAAGGGAACAATATACTCTTTGTATTCATTTAATACTTTATCAAATCGCGTTGAAAAATCAACAGGACAGCGTCTAAAAATGACACCTAGTGAATATCCTTTTTTGTTAAGTTTTTTAATTGCAACTGCCACATCTTCAAGATATTGCGGATCGTCAGGACAAGTAGTACTATCATCTCCTGAATAACAAATATATTTTTTATTCAAATCCAATCCATTCTGCTTAAAAAACTGTTCTCGTGACAATAAATTTACAGTATTAAAATGGGATTCAAATTGGGGGGTTCCAGTAATAAAAACTTGCTCTCCATTAATATAAGGATAATAAAACTGCAACTCTTTTTTCATGTGTTCGCTCCACACGAAATAATAATCAGTTTCGAGAACCATAGTGGCCTTAGGCAGATTATCCCAAGAAAAAATAAAAGTGGCAGTCGGTATTCCTAAATCCTGGGCAGCGAGAATAGGAGCAATCGTTGCAGTATGCCTCTGATTTGTACAAAAAACTAAAGTAGGTTTTTCCTCTTGTAATGCTTTTAAACATTGCTGGTAAAAAAGTGTTTCTCTTTCTTTTTTGTTGATTTTATTTCGAATACGCATCCACCCTTTGTGAGAAGAATTAACTAAAACTAAACTATTTATAGCAATGGTTTTAATTGCTTTTTTTAAAGTATTATATGGCAAAGGAAATCGATAAGAGTCATATACAAGATCATTAGTTTTGTTTTTACTTATATTAAATTCAATTTGTTGTCGCGCACTCTTGAATATATCAGTTACTACATGAGATTTTGAATTATGGATTTTAATCTCTTTAAAACCTATATCTGATAACTTAAACGGAGTGTTGTTCCAAAAAACAACATCAAATTTTTTTTCAATCCCAATTTCATGAAAACTCGAATAAGCAAAATTACGTAAGCCTATACCATCCGGAAGTAAAATAAATATTTTATTGGTACCCATTTTAATTATCTCTAAATTGTTTTTGATGATTAACCCTCCAAATATCCTGATTTGCAATTGATTCCAGAAATAATTGAGCACTATTTCCGTGACCAAAACTAGTATCTGATTGTGACACTTCATTGTAATCAATTTTTTCTAATACCGATGCAATATTCTTTTCATTATAATCAACATTAATTATATCAGCATGTACCGTTCGGTTTTGTTGGCGTGTTCCTATGTTTATTATTGGAATGCCATAATAGGGAGCCTCTCTAATCCCTGCGCTACTATTTCCTATAATAAACTGGCAATTTTTTAACAAGCTAAGAAAATACTCAAATCGTAACGATGGAAAAACCCTAAATCGAGGATTTTTACTCAATTTTTTATAACTCTCAATAATACCTTGGCTGCCTAAATCATTATTAGGATAGATGACCACATAATTATGTGAATCTCCTAATAAAGCTGTAATAAAATTATCGGTATATTTCTGCATCTCATTAGCCTCAGTAGTAACGGGATGAAACATAACAATTGCATAGGAATCGAACGAAATTTGATAATAATTCTTAACGAGTTCTAAGGTAGGTAACGTATCCGAAAACATAATATCAATATCAGGAGAACCAATCGTATAAATCGAAGATTCAATTTCACCCATTTGTAGCAATCTTTTGGCAGCTTCCTGATTCGAAACAAAGTGAATATGACTTAATTTACTGACGCTGTGCCGCATTAATTCATCTACCGTTCCTGAAATTTCTCCTCCCTCAATGTGCGCAACCAATATATTATTTAAAGAACCTACTATGGCACCCGCTAGAGTTTCTACTCTATCTCCATGCACTACTATTAAATCTGGACTAATCTCTTTGCAATAGCACGACAGTCCCTCTATTGTTTTAGCCAGCGTCAAATCCATAGTAGTTTCATGTGTATGATTCTCGAAAGTATAAACATTTTTGAAGTTACACCTTTCAATCTCAATAAGCGTATAGCCGTATTCTTTTTGCAAATGCATTCCTGTAACAAACACAAAAACTTCAAAACCTTGCTGCTTTTCAATAATTGAAATTAGTGATTTTATTTTACCAAAATCGGCTCGTGTACCAGTGAGGAATATTATTCTTTTTATTTTACTCAAAATCTGAAAAATCTAATTGTTCATCATTCTCAATTGCTCTCGTAGCTACTTTCCCAATCAAGTCCTTAAAATGTTCTGCCTTAATTTTTCCGGTTCCAGGACGCTTTACCCAAATATTTTCTGTCGAAAACTTTTCTCCTTTTTTAATGGAGTTTATCGAACAAACTGTTGCAAATGCAAAATCAATAGTTACTTGTTCTTCTATGGCTGGTTTTTTTTGACCACCACGCATTTGCCATATTTCATTTGAGGAAACGATTAGTTCTGAGCAGGTACTTTCATCCATACTACAAATAATATCCGGACCGTTACGTTGCATTGCATCGGTGAAATGGCGTTCCAGAATACTGGCACCAAGTGCCACTGCGCCGAGACAGGCATTATTATTTAAAGTATGATCGCTCAATCCAAAAACTTTATTCGGAAATGCCTTGTGCAGTTGTGTCATGGCACCGAACCGAACTAAATGAATGGGCGTTGGGTATAAATTAGTGGTATGCAATAAGGCGACCGGAATATGATGTCTCTCAAATATAGCTACTGCTTTTTGAACGCTTTCAATAGTATTCATTCCTGTACTCAAAATAACTGGTTTCCCAAAGGCTGCAATATGCTCCAAGAGGGGATAATTATTGCACTCCCCCGAACCGATTTTATATGCTGGAATATCAAATTTTTTCAATCGCTCAGCTGCCGCACGGGAAAATGGGGTAGAAATGAAAATCATTCCCTTGCCTTCTACATAATTTTTAAGTGCCAATTCATCTTCTTCATTGAGTGAACAACGTTCCATAATCTCATATATGGAAACTGTTGAATTACCTGGTATTACTTTTTTGGCGGCCCCACTCATTTCGTCCTCCACAATATGTGTTTGGTGCTTAACCACTTCAACTCCAGCACGATGCGCCGCATCTACCATTTCTTTGGCAATTTGCAAAGACCCTTCATGATTGATACCAATTTCGGCAATGATCAAGGGAGGAAAATCAATCCCAATTTTTCGCCCTGCTATTTCTATAAATGGATTCATTTGTATTCTTAATTGTTGTTTTTTAATCTTTGCTATCTTTTCATTTCTACCAAACTGTCCATCCGCCATCAATAATCAGATTATGACCAACCACATGGGAACTGGCATCAGAAGCAAGATAGACAATGCCTCCTCTTAATTCCTCTTTTTGACTCATTCTTCCTATAGGATTTAATTGTTCGAATCTTTCTAGGAACAGACCATCATGATTATTAAAAATCCCTCCGGGTGTAAGCGAATTGACTCGAACTCCTTTTTTAGCCCATAATGTCGCCACATATTTTGTCAGCGCTATCACTCCATTTTTGCTTACGCTGTACGCAACGGGCTGTCTAATTTCTGTTCCTTCGTAAATTTTATGATTAGGACTTACAACGCCATATAAGGAGGCAATATTGATAATACTTCCGTTCCCTTGTTTCAGCATTTCTGCACCCACAATTTGACACCCTAAAAAAGCCCCCGTCAGATTGACATTCATAATGGCATTCCAATCTTCTAATGGAAAATTTTCGAATTCCTTGTCAAAAGAACTTGTTTTGTTTTGGTTAGTGAAACCTGCATTATTGACCAAAATATCGATTCTTCCGAATTTGCTGATAATTTGTTTAGTTACTTCTATCCAATTTTCTTTAGAAGTTACATCCAATTTTAAAACTTCAACATCAATATTTTGTTCTTTTAGTACTATTGCTTTTTCATTGCAAATTTCAAAATTTACATCTGTGAAAATAATTTTAGCGCCATATTCGTGAAGTGCAATGGCATGTTCTGTAGCGAGTAACCCTGCTCCGCCAGTTATTAAAGCTATTTTACCGGTTAAATCAAATAAATTTTTCGCCATTCTTATTTCTTATTTTGCATTAAAAACTCCACCAATTCAAAATCAAAATCGGTGTCTATATCTACGGCATTTTTTCTTGGAATTTCATAAATCATGCATTTAGCATCCGACCAATGTTTGAAATCATATAGTGCCTGCTTCCTGATCACATATACTGCTGGCGTTAAACTATAAACCAAAGGAGCGTCCTGTCTGCAAACAATTGGTTTTTCTGATTTTTTCACGATTTCAGCATAATTCCCTTCCGTAATTTCCATCATATTAAAATAAGGATTTCTTTCGGGTTCATAGCCTGTTATGACAACATCCACCTTGTTATTTTGCATCATTGCTATGGCACCATCTATATGCTCTGGCTTTCGCAAAGGAACCGTTACATCCAAATCTACTAAAAACTCCACTATATTACCAGTTTTACTTTCATATTCCTCGACTAAATGAATAAAAACATCCCATTTTGAGGCTTTATCAGTAGCTAATTCGTCAGGTCTTTTAAAAGTATTTTTAATCCCGAGGTTCTTTGCGATTGCGAGCATTTGGTCATCATCTGATGAAACGACAATATCATTGAGAAACATAGAGTGAGTGGCACAATCGACAGTGTAAAACAGTAAAGGATTACCATTCAATATTTTGATGTTTTTTTTGGGAACTCCTTTTGATCCTCCTCTAACACAAATGGATCCTAAAATCATATTTTGCTTTTTACTGAATTATTAAAATTTTTGGCCGCCAAAACGGTTTCTAACGAGCTAATTCCCTCTTCTAAAGGTGTCAATCTGCTGTCAAAATTTTCTGGTCTTGCTTTTAAAAAAGCGTCCAAAATAGCTATAAACCGATCGTTTCTTTCAACATTCTTATATTCAAAATAGTACTGTTCTAAATCCGAATGACAGCTCCATTTTACTTCAGCTGTGACATAATTCCACTCAATAGTACCATTATCACCAATGAATTTTGAAAATCTGTTTAATTTCTTTTGAATATAATCTAACGATAGCACCCCCAAAACCCCTTCGTTGGTTTGAATTATATTAACTGAAATTCCTTCGGTTTCAATATCCAAGTGATCAATTCTCTGATTCAATCCATATGCTTTTTGGAAGCCGCCGAGCAACCATGATAAATAGTCGAATTCATGAATTAAATCAAGCATTACGCCCCCTCCAAGTTCTGTTTTGGCACTCATCCCTTCTTTATAATTGGTTCCAATACGCCAATCAGGAAGATATTGACCTACTTCAGCTTGAAAACTAATTAAATTCCCAATCACTTTTTTCCCTAATAACTCTTTTACTTTATTTAAACCTATATCAAAACGCAAATCAAACCCTACATAAACTGACACTTTTTCTGTCTTTGAAAGCGTCATTAATGTTTCAATATCCTCTAAATTGGGAGCAATTGGCTTTTCAACATAAATTTTTTTTAAGCCATAGTGAATCAAATCAATACAATTTTCAATATGCAATGAAGTTGGAGTAGCCACAATGGCTGCATCATAAAAATTGTCACGGTCAAAAGCCTCTGCAATAGTGTTGAAAATCTTGATTTCAGGAAGGCCTTCTAGTGAAGTTTTACCTCTACTTACAACATCAATTGTAATTGAACGGTCAATGGTAAGACAATTTTGTAGATGTCTCATCCCAATAGAACCGGTTCCAATGATTAAAATTTTCATATTATATTTTAAAATAAAAGTAGCCTTCTTAATTCATCCACACAAGAAAAAAATTATTCCTAATTTTATGATTAGTTTTAACAAACAATATATAATTTACCACTAAGAATAGTTCCTAAAATAAGACATCGTTATTCTATAAATATTTGGAAACCTCAACACGCCAAATTATCACTATGGTTTTCGTTCGTAGTTATATATTTAATAACAATTAATCTGATGGAGTCCAATAAATTTTAGTTGGCGCTAATTTTTTATAATTTTTAAATTCTTCCGAAGTCAATCGATTACTGTTTCTAATTATATTTGGAATTGAAAAAACTAAATCTATTGATGCCAAAAATAGTGCTTGCAAAGCTTTAAAATCACCTTTAAAAACTTTTAACTGTAATTGTTTCCAAACAGAATAGAAAAAAACTCTTGGGGTTTTTTGAATTGGGTAAAACAGAAAAAACAAATACCAACCTGCACGAAGTGATCTTTGTAACCTAATTGAGTAATCTATATTTTTTTTTCTGGATTTCATCTCTACTCGATGGTTAACCAACACTTTGGGCAAATAATGAACTTCCCATCCCTTTTTGAACAACTGATAAGAGGCAAAATCTTCTTCGCCATAAAAAACAAACCATTCGGGATAATTGGGTATTTCTTTCCAAGCTTCTATTCTCCATGCATGAGCACAACCCACAAAGCTTTGAACTCTTTCTACTGTCTCGTTAGAAAGACGGCTAGCTGGCTGTTCCGCACCCCAAAAAATTCTAAAGGCAATCAAGCCACATTTAGGATTAGAATCAAAATGAAGTTGAATTAATTCTAATGGGTTTTGTGTTATAAAATGAGCATCGTCATCTAGAGAAATAGCATACTTAGCTTTTGTTTGATTTAACAATGTATTTCTACAATACATGTATCCTTTTGAAACACTATTTCTTTGAATTGAAATATTTGGATAATTATGTTTTACATAATCAAAGGTTCCATCATTCGAACCATCATCATAAATCCGACATTCCAAATCTTCGCGAACTAATAAATGTTCTATGCTTCGCAGCGTGACAATCAAATCCTCACGTCTGTTTTTAGTACTTATTAGAATAGAAATTTTTTTTTCGCACATTATTTTTTAAGTTGAAACCATTATAAACAAACCGTTTTTTTACATTATTCATTCTTATTTTGGAAAATATTTAGAATCAAAATTGTAATGCACAATTCTATTTTGATTTTAGTATTGGCACAATTTTATTGTAATTTCTTGCAATTTCTTTTGGTAGTTTTTTCAACCTGTAAAACAGTTTTGAAATTGAATCATTAAATAAAACCTTAAGAAATATCTTATTCTTTAAAAAAATTAAAAATGAGCTCGCTAATTCACTTTGGGCAAAGCCAGAAACAACTTCCTTTTTATTGTCATCTCCATATTCTATTTTTGACATCCACCCTTCTAATTTATTTCCCATATGATAGGCATAATTATCATAAGTAGTCACTCTCCAATAGTCATATTTCAATGGTAAAGTATCGAGATAGTTCTCAGAGTTACCACCAAGTTTAAAATTAAAGTACGACTGTGTTTCGTTAAACATTTGTTTTTTATAGGTGGCAACAAAATGTCCAGAACCCACATAAACCTTTACTTCTTTATATTCTAAGCCTAAACTGTACTTTAAAAAATCTTTATTATAGCTATTATCCCACCCAATACTTTTATAAAAATTAATTATTCCAGTTACTGATTTTACTGGGATGAATTTTAACTTTTTATAAAATAAATTATCAAAAATTACATTTCCACAATTGTACTTAAACATATTAAATTGAGGAACTATACCCACTACTCCAGCCTTCGGCATCGCTTTAAATACTTTGGCAGTCTCGCATTGCCAATTGGGTAGAAACAATACATCCGCATCTGTGATGGTAACAAGTTCTATAGTATTTCCTACAACACCTTTAATTATAGCATTAAGCTTACCTATATTATCCGTGTGGATGACTTCGTGAATTTTTAGTTGTTTGTACAAGGTGTCTAAATACTCTTTTACTTTAACACAGCTGCCATTATTAACAATACTGATATAGGTTTTATTATGAACTGTAGCAAAAAGCGAATTCAAACAAAGTTGCAAAATAGCAAAACTATCCTTAAAATAATCCTCCTGATGTGGTATGAAAACAGGGACAACTACCTGATGAAGATAGGGCGAAACCTCTTGTATTTTATCTTTATGTGGATTTAAGCCTACACGCATTTTAAATTAATTATACTCCATTAAAACATTCTTTAAGCACTTTTTAAAATTGGCATCACTAAAATAATCTTTAAACGGCTGCACTGACTCATTAGAATATAATCTATCTAGAATAAGTGCTTCTAATTTTAATTGAACATCACTTATATCCCACATATTGGCAATAAAAATTGGATTCTTTATAATTTGTCTTAACTCGCTTCGCTCTGGAGAAACAACAAAAACAGATTTTGAAAACGAAGCTAGAAGAGGTGCTTTGCCAACCAATGTATTGCTATAGATGGGACCATTTTCTAGAATTATATTAATGTCCGCTTCATACATTTGTTCATAGCAGGAGTTGGAAAAATTTAAGGAATCCATAATAATAATGTTTTGGCATTCTTTATATTTAGTACTCAATTGAGTAAAATTAGACGTTTTTACACGTAAGGCAAATTCTGTGTTTTCTTTTATGGAATCATTTTTAAAAACTAATGCCTGATAAGCATCTAACACGACTTCAATATCGCGGCCAAACATCAAACCTCCTTGATAGGATAAGGTGACTTTTCTATTTTTTTTCAAAACTTTTGTCGTATCTGATAATTCAAAAACAGTGGAACAAAATTGATGAGGCAATGTGTAAAATTTTTTTCTAGATCCATACAGAAAACTCATGTCCTCTGACAAATACTGGGATGGGCTCATGCAAACTCGTGCTTGTGACACTACTTTATGCATTTCTTTTAATCTAAATAGTTCCATATTAGTTAAAGTGCATTTCGCTCCTGCGTACCAAAACGAAGGATAGGGGTCATGAAAATTAATAATTGCTTTTTTTAGTATAGGTAAATCTTTAGCCCCCAATACCGTTTCGAAATTTAGACCAGAACTTCGAATAAAAACATGGTCATAAGATTCGTGATTTACTTTTGAAATGTGGACGCCATACGACTTATGCACGAATCGATCATACAAAGAAATATTAAAAAGTCGCCAAGAAAATCGATTCAACCATTTAGTAATAAAAGGAGGTTTCAAATTGATTATATGAGTTTCGATTGAATTTATAGGTAATAAATCTAGACGATCTTCACTAGGATGATTTTTTAAATACAATACATCAATGATGGACTCCGGATACGCTAGTCGCAATTTTGCTACAAAGGAGCGGGAAACAATCCCTTCACTTGTACCCGATACCCGCATATCTTGTGCTATAACCAGAAATTTCATTTAAAATTTTATTATCATTTGATATACAAACATATTATCACTATTCAATGTCTTAAAGCTATGTATCAAAACTTTAAACTCTATTTTATTTTTTCTTTTAACCTCAATATTGGTTTCTCCACTATAATCCAAGAGAGATAGCTAATCCCAATAATGAAGCTCGTTTGAATAATAAATTCTAAATATGAAAATTTATTAATTGATGCGGGCGTAACCCAACTCATTTTTTGAAGTCCCCAAACCCAATATTTGGGAACTATATTATGATACAAATATATCCCATAACTTATAATTCCAATAAAATTTAAAACTTTATTACCGAGTATATAAGTGACCAAAGTATTTTTAGTACTATACCTACAGGATCCAATAATCGTTACTGCCAATAATGATATAGCCAAACGTTCCGAAAAATAAGGTATTGCAGCAACCGTATTATGTATGCAAACCAACAACACCAATGGAAGGAAAATAAGTTTCGAAATTTTAACAAATAGTATTTCATAATCCGGCCTAATTATTTCGACATAGGCAAGTAAAGCACCGATACCAAACGCATTAACACAGGATATTGTTAGGATATTTCCCAATCCATTATAGAGAAAAGGAGCGCAAGTTCCTACAATAATAAGTAATTCTATCAATAATAATATTCGCTTTTTGAAAACAAACAATAACAACAACGGCCAAAATATATAAAACTGTTCTTCGACCGAAAGTGACCAAAGGTGAGCTAATGAACCAAACCATCTATTTTCATTATAATTTAAATGGTTGGCACCGTAAAACACATACCACAAAATATTTTCTCTAAATTGATTTCCAATTATGCCACCCGTTAAATACATAAATAGCAATAACAAATAATAAATAGGAAAAATCCTTAAACATCTTCGAATGAAAAATCTTTTAAGTATTTTCAAATGTGGTATGCGATTCTCCTTATTACTAATTTGAAATAAAAGGCTACGAGAAATTAAAAAACCACTCAACACAAAAAAAAAATCAACACCATAATTTCCCAAAGGAAAAACATGAACAATATGTCCTACAGGAAAGCGATGAGAAAGAATTACAAGAAAAACTGCAATGGCACGAATTCCATTTAATCCTGGTATATATTTAATCATATTTGATTTTCATATTATATATTCTTTACAGAAGCTTTCTTGAAATTTTTATTTTCTCTTTTTTTTCCATTTTATATAAATATTGTAAAAATACAATCGAAGCGGTAATTGGAAATAAAAAAATTCCCATCTCCACTTTTCCAATGTTGATAATTGCAAACAAGACAGTATTCTGGGAAATAATTTATACTCTTTGTAGTCTAAAGCTATTTGAATAAAATAACGAATTATTTCATTAGATAACAATTTCCTCTTTCTTAAATTATCAACTACTAATTCTATGGCATCTGCATAAGAAACAAGACTTGCTGATTTTCGATTACCAAAATCTCCTGTAATAGACTCCTCATGTTTCCTACCAAAATACAGTGCCTTATTAATTGAGATTCCTTTATTTACTGACGTAATTATTCTAGCATATACTTCCCATTCTTCTGCGTATTTTAAATGCTCTGTATATCGATGTTGAATATAACACTCTTTTGTCCACATTACTGCACAAGAATTGAACTGTAATTCATTTTTTAATATTTTATTAATATCTCTCTTGTCAATAAAAAAAGAGGTGTATTCTCTTGAATAGTCAAAATTATAGTCAAAATTTCCCCAAAAAACATCTCGAATATATCTACAAAAAGAAATATCTTTATCAGACAATTCCTTCACACATAGTTCTAAATTTTGAGGATGTGCAATATCATCATCATCAAAGAAAATAATATAATCCCCTTTGGCTAAATCCAATCCGTAATTTCTACTCCCAGGTAATCCTTTTTGATAATACTCTGTTCGTTTTAAGTACTGAAACCGATGGTCTTCTTTTAAAATAGGTTCTAAAAGTTGTGCTGTGTTATCAATTCCACCGTCATCTATTATGAGACATTCCCAATCTAAAAAAGTTTGATTCTGTATTGATTGTAAAGATTCAAGGATATATTCTGCTCTATTGTAAGTGGCAAGAATTATAGAAACTGTTGGCATCGTTATTTTTTAAAAAAAGAATATTTAATTAAGGTTTTAATCGCTTTTCTATCTAAAAACAAACCGTACTGTTTTATTATATAAATGGACTTAGAAAAATTACTTTTCACTCCTGAATCTGCTGTCATTATTTCAATTATTTTTTCTAAAAATAATTTTTCAATTAAAGTTTTATTTTGGAAATTAATATTCTTAGAGAGATTCTCTTTGAACAAGTCAATTGTACTTTCATTTTCAACTATCCATTCAAATGGAATTTTTTGATAGTTTAAAGATTTTGCTAAAAAGTCCATCATTACCACATAATCCTTTTCTAAAAAAAGTCTAGAAAAAGCCTCATACATTTTAACTACATTCTCATTCCAGAGTTGTTTTTTCTCATCATTAAATGCAATTTGATGCGTCAAACTTGTATCATGTTTTCTATACCTATATAGTTTTTCTCTAAATTGATAAAAACGACTATGTGCAACTGCTCTTAACCAAAAATCATAATCTTCAACTAAAAAACAATTTTCGTCATACCCTTTGTTTCTTTCAAAAACTTCTTTCTTATATAAAAAACAGTTACCAATGTAATTTCTGAATATTGTGTTTTCAAAATTAAGAAAATTAAAATCTCTACACTTTTCTCCTGCTTCATCAATGACAATCATATTACTATAGACAACATCAACTCTTTTATCAAATAATGCTTCTAGCATAAACTCAATCGCATCCGACTCATAAATATTATCATCACTAGTCCAAGAAAAAAAATCACCTATTGCTGCATAATGCCCAATATTTAATGCAGCTGGTAAGTTCTTTTTGTCATCATTAATAATAAGTTTAACCCTACTGTCTAGAGATGCATATTTATTTGTGATTGCTAAGGTATTATCAATCGAATGCTCATATACAATAATTAATTCAATGTTTTTGTAAGATTGATTTAAGCAACTCTCAATAGATTGCGCCAAAAATTTTCCCCCATTATAAACAGGAAGAATAATTGATACAAGAGGATTGTATTTTATTCTATGTTCTTGCATATTTCATTATATTATATCCTTTTTTAAAATGGTTTCCTAAAAATACTGCTATAAAGAAAGCAATCGCCTTGCTTACAGAATGGTATTTAGAAATTAGTTTGAAAGCCTCTTTTTCATAAGGAGGTTTTACTCTTGCAATTGCTAAATCAAAAGAAATTCTCATATAACCAGCTAAAAACCAACGAATTAACACTTTATTATCATAGACTACCAAATCATTTGCAGTTTGATATTTTATATTAGCCACTATTGATTGGTATTCAATATCATTTTGTTTATTTATAAAAGAGATGGATTCATTATGCATTCTTCTATGCGTTAAAATTTGATTTACATAATCTCCTTTGACTTCATTCTGCAATACTTTTATAAAAAAATTATATTCATCACCATCGACAATATTTTCATTAAATTTTATTGAATTAACAATTTCACGCTTACCTAAGAAGTCGTCTGTTATCCAACCAATTCTTATTTGCGCAAGGTTTTCAGCAGTTATACTCTCTTTAGTTCGATCAAAAGAATAGGGTTTGTCTAAAAGTGCATTCGTATCATGATCAAAATTTACAGTATCTGTAACTACAAAATCCAATTTCATTTCAGTTAATACTTGACAGGCAATTTCTAAATGATTGCAAAGCATTATATCATCACTATCAAACCATTTAATCAATTGAGCTGTTGATTTTGTGAATCCAAAATTTCTGCATGCATTCGCTCCTTTTTTTAATTCGTTGGGTCTTCTAAAGGCTTTAAAACGCACATCTTTTTTTTGGTATTCTTCCATGACCTCAAAAGAAGCGTCGGAGCTATGATCATCTACAAGAATACATTCCCAATCCGTAAAAGATTGCTCAATGATACTGTCTAAAGTATAGGATAGCAAATGCTGCCTATTATAAACTGGGATAATAACCGAAATTTTAGGAACTGTGAACATTTTTATTTAAATGGATTAAAAGTCGTCTAGCAAATTTTAAGGATTGGACAAAATATAAATTAATAAATAACAATGTAAAAACACTAACAAAAAAACTAAAATTTACTTTATTTATCTTGTAAATAAATTGCTCATAAACGAGTAAGAGTTCTTTACGTTGAAGACGCTTAAATTTATAAATATGTATAAAAATAAGAAAGTTATAAAATGCTAAAGAAGCTTGGTTTTTTTCTTTTATCTTAAAATCACTTCTGGAAATATTTTCCTCGCTCAGTCTAAAATACACTTGAGCTGTATTAATAGAATAGATATATTTAAATTCCGAAAACTCAAGCCATGCTCGATCATCTGAATGCCAAGCCAAGGCATAATTAAAAAAACCATATTGCTCATAAGTACTCTTTTTAAATACATATTCAGACAATGAACTTCGTGTTGCATTTGTTATTCTTCTAAAGAAAAAATCTGTCGAACTTTCGACTATCGGATGATCATAAACATTGGAAATTTCACCGTTACTTTCATTAACACATGTAGCATAACGAATTACTTTAATATTTAAATTTTCGGCTACTTGAACATTTTTATAAAATTCTTCAATATGATTGTAACTAATATAATCATCATCACAAAGTACCATAACCCATTCTTCATCACAGGACAAAGCAATACAACGATCCCATTGTTTCACAAGTGATATACTACCTAAATTATCCTCAAATTTACAGTAGCTGAAATTAATTTTTTCTTCATACTTTACTAATAAAGACATAGGATTCTGTGGACTATTATCATCTCCAATATAAACCTTAAAACGCTTATCTGTCTGATTTGCTAATGATTCTAAGGTCTTTTCAAAAAAAGTGATTTTGTAATAAGGAATAACTATCGCAATTATAATTTCTTTTTTCTCATTTATTCCCATAGTACAAGATAATATCTATATTTCGGCAATGTGTTTAAATATTTTTTCAGCCATTATTTCTGATGTATAAGTGGAAAAATTCACTTTATTTAGTTCTCCATCTTTTTTTCTCAATACATCATCGTTGTAATACAAAAGCAGTTTTTCAGCCATAGCAACACAATCCAAATAAGGCACTACAAAACCACCGCCATTATTAATTACTTCGGAAGTCCCTGTTGCTTTTTCAAAACAAATAATAGGCACTCCCATTTTTCCCACTTCGATGCAGACCAGTGGAAAAGGATCTTCGCGTGAAGTCATCAAAAAAACATCAAATTGCTCAAAATAAGTTTCTGGCTTAACTTGTTCTCCAACAAAAAACACAACTTCTTTGAGGTTGGCCTTTTCCAAATCTGCCTCAATATTTAATCTTTGCAAGTACGAAATATAACCTACCCAAGTAAAACGAATTTTTAGATCTGGGTATTCTTTTTTAATAAATAGGGCTACTTGAATAAATAAATCATAACCTTTTCTAAAATTTACTTGTCCTGAAGCACCAATTTCAAATATGCTATCACCATCAATCAATGAGGAGAAACTTGTAGACTTTTGCGAAACTTTATCCGAAAATGCATAAACTAAATGGTTCTTTGAAGGATCAATATTCCACCTTAAATTTAAGTTTTGCATTACTAAATTCGACACTGAGATAAACTGATCAATTAGTGGTATATGTTTTTCAAAACTGGGTAAATACTCCTTTATTGTAGTATTTAATTCGTGTATATGAGCAATTAATTTAGGACTATTTTTACTGCTCTTTTTAATGGCTGTTGCAAAAACAACAGAAGCAATTGTATTTGCATAAATAATATCATAATTTTTTTTAGCAATATTTTTTATAAAAGCTTCATTCCTACTTCCTTTTCTTAAAACTTTTCTTCTAATGTAAGAATACAGTTTAGGTATGAAGCCTATTTTTAGACTTGCATCAGCATAATTATAAATATTGCTTGTAAATTCAGTAAAATCTTGTTCTAAATCTCCACCCTCTAAAAAAACAACATCAATTTTCAAGTTTTTACGCTCCGTTTTCAACCATTTAAGAAGTAACAGTAAAACGTAGGGCGCACCTGTTCTGGATGCGGTATTAGATATAAACAATATTCTTTTCAATTTATTAGACTTTGTAACTTTTCAGAAAAGTCAATTAACGGATCTTTTTTAATTATATCGTATAAATGTTTTCTAGATATTATGCCCATTTCAATCCAATTTTTTCTATTTTCCCATGCTTCGTCTAAAGTAATATTAATTAAGGATACAGTTGGAGCATCTATCAAAAAACCAGTTTCATTTTGTTTAATAAGCCTTGCAGCATCACCTACTTTTGTACTTATTATCATTCGCCCAAAAGACATGGCTTCTAACATGGCCAAAGACTGCCCTTCCATTCTAGATAACATAATACAAGCAACATTTTTTTTCCAAATTTTATTGTTATCCGATTCATACCCTTTTAAATTGACAATATTATCTAAATCATAAAGCGTAATTAAATTTTTTAATTGAATTTCATTAGCACCAGTTCCATAGAAGTTAAAACAAATATTACGAAATCTCCATTTATCTTGTGCAAGTGCTTTGAGAAGCAACTCCTGTCCTTTGTGAAATGTAGTTAAAGTTGCTACACAGGCCACATGGTAAACTTGCTGCTGATCTGGCGCAACATAATTCTGTTTATAAAAAAAAGGGTTATTTATTTTTAATGTATTGTTTAACAATAGCCCAAACTGCAATTCGATCTTCTCTAAATTGTCATCGGATAAATAACAAACGGCTTTCGCATGAACATACGCCTCACTTAATTGCAAAATACTAGTATCGTCTAAATATCGCAAATCTGTCACTAACTGGACAATAATTACGTAGGGGACTCTTCTAGTACGCAAGTAATCCGTGTATTGTCTTAACTTGCCATCGGAATGATTCCCTAATGAAATAACCACTAATTCAAATGATTTTATGTCATAAACAACTTCTAAATCATTTAATTGTTTCGTTTTTTTTAAACCAAACTTGCTCTTTATTTTTTCTACAAACTGTTGTTTAAAAGTTAAAGATTCAACAATAGGCTTATAACAAATTTTCACTCCACATTCTTCTAAATTTTGCATTTGCTTTGGTGTATTACTCCATTTTTTCACTAATGCCACTACTTGATACTTTTCCGAAAGTTTTTGTGCAACTTCGGTCCATAATACTTCACTACCTCCCCAAGGCACATGGTCGTTTAATGATGTGAATAGTATCTTTTTCAAAATTTTGATTTTAATTTTAGAATGAATAAAGTAAACCGATACATTAAATATTTAAAAATATTATTTTTTTTATAAAAATCAATTAAATGCACAAGTGTCATTTTCTTTTTTAAATATATATCCACTTTGTATTCCTTATCAAAAAGCAAATACTTTTCTATTTTTTTTATAAAATCTAAATGCTGAATACTTGTTTTAATTATCTCCCTACTGTTTTTCAAATATTTACCATGTACTCCATCAGCATGCAACCTGTAAACACCCATAACATCAGAGAGAATCATAGCTTTTTTATTGCTGTTTTTTAACACAGTCAAAACTAACCCTAAATCTCCATAAGGCAGCTCATTAAACCACTTTGGTATAGATTTAAAAAAATTAGCTCTAAAAACCATAGAACAAGTTGCTGTTTTATTTTCTAATATATAATCCTCGATACTTAAAATTTTATTCACGTGATATCCCGGAATAATTTTCGTTATCTCCTCATTTAAAAAATTTTGCTGTTCGACATTATGAAAGCAAATACCATAGCCTTCATTTACCTCTAGAAAATCAACTTGTTTCTGCAATTTTAAAGGATCGGTCCAATAATCATCACCGTCAAAATAAGCAATATATTTTGATTTTGGAGTTTGAAGTAAATTCGACCAATTTTTAGCTGGACCGACATTTTTTCTCTGTAAAATTAATGTTATGAAATCGGGATACTTATTCTTGTATTCCAGAATAATCTCTCTTGTTCTATCAGTTGAACAATCCTCAGCAATAATTAATTCCCAATCAAAATTTACTTTTTGCATTAAAACACCTTCGATTGCTTGACGAATATAGTTTTCATGATTATATGTAATTAAACATACTGATAGCAATGGTGTATTCATTGTTTACTTTATTTTGTGTTTATGTTAAGAATTTAGAATAAATTACATCTTAAGCTTAACTACTGTGTTTCGATTACAACCTAAATACTTTTATTTGAAACAAATTAATTTGATGCTGAGTAAAAAAAGAAAGAGTACCTTTAATTTGATTTTTTTAATTTTTGTCGTAATAAACCAATGCCTACTAATGATAACATTAATTTCATCCAAATATCTAATTTTATTTTTTTCACAAATACATTAAAACGGCAATATTTTAAAGTATCTATTATTAAAATACTACCTAGAAATTTCATGCTGTCTGAATATTTTTTAGCAACGAAAGCTTGATTAATTAATCCTCTATTAGTGTTACATATAGAATCCGAAAGCCATTTTTTATTTAAATTATTTCTAACAACGAACTCTTTTCTACACAAATAAGAATCCTTTATTGCCAAAATATATTTATTTACCTCATTGGGATGGCTTGCACTACCCTCTAAAATCCTATAAACTGCAGTTACTTCATTTAAAAAATAAACTTCAGATTGATAGACCGTTTCTAATAAAATCCGGGTATCTCCAATAATTCCAGTTTCAAGTTCAACTCTAATGGCATCAATAACTTTAAATAAAACTGACGCTCTAAATATTGAAGCGGAAAGGGATATGAATTTACTTTTCAACATTAATGCAATAACGTCGTTACTCGCTTTAACAAACGTAGGAGTAATTTCAATAAAATCTCCTGAAGTTTGATTGTAATGTTTAACTTTACTGCAAACTAAACCAATATTTTCATTTAATTCCAGAATATCAACTTGTTTTTGAATTTTTAAGGGATCCGTCCAATAATCATCACCTTCACAGTAAGCGATATACTTTGATTTCGGAGTTTGTATTAAATCTAAAAAGTTTTTAGCTGGACCAACATTTTTTTCTTGTAAAATTAATTTTATAAAATCTGGATACTTCTCTTTATATTCTAAAAGAATCTCTCGTGTGCCATCAGTAGAACAATCTTCTGCAATTATCAATTCCCAATTAAAATCTACTTGTTGCATCAATATCCCATCAATAGCTTGCTTTATATAGTTCTCATGATTATAGGTAATTAAACATACTGATAACAATGGACTAGTCATATTTTATTTCCTTTTTCGCACATTAAAAAAATACTAGAACACAAATCAGGATACTGCTGACCTAATTCATAACAACCCTCTAAATATTCTTGAGAAATTATATCAGTTTGCAACAAACGATCCCATTGAAAGTTAGCTAAGGCTTTAAAAAAAATTCCTGAGCGACTTACCACTTTTAAGCCCGCTGCTTTTGCATCACGCTCTAATGTATCTAAAGTATAAGTTATGTGATGTCCATGCTCTTTTTCAGCAGGCGTAATAGCTGAATTATGCGAAATCAGTCCCATCTTCACAGCAATTTGTCGTGATGGTGCATTGGCATTAGGGCAAACCAGAAAAAAACGACCATTATCGGATAACCATTCGTCATTAATACGTTTTAAAACGGCAATGGGTTCATCTATATGCTCTAAAACATGAGTCATTACTATATTATCATATTTTGCGGGTAATATTGCGGTTTCAAAGAGTGAATTTATGTACTTCACCTTATCACCAAACTCAATCTGTGCAATTGCAATAGCTTCATTAGATGCTTCAACGCAAGTAATATCATCGAAATAAGGTATAAATTTTCTTGTAAAATCGCCTTTAAAACTTCCTAATTCTAAAAAATTTCCATCTTTAAAAAATGGAATAAACGTTTTCAGCATAAAAGGATGCATCACATCAAAATCGAAATTATAAGCGTATTTATGGTATTCCGTATCTTGCAGTTCTTTATTATAATCTCTATTATTGTTCATTCCTCCTTATTTTATAAATTAAAAAACAACTTTCTGAATCTTCTTTTAAATTTTCGAAATTAAGTTTTTTATATAAATTAATTGCGTTTATACTGTTTTTATTGACCTCTAATTCGATGAAATTGAGATTGTTTTCTTTTGTAAAAAGAATGGATGAAAGCAGCAATTGTTTTGCTATACTTTTTCCTTGATAATCCGGCGTCACACTTACATTAGTTATATACAAAAAACTATCTACTGGATTTAGATAAGCTGCTACCAAACCAATTAAGGTTGTTTTATTCCAAGCTTCAAATCGTACGGCTTTATTAAATAATTTTTCTGAATATTCTTTTAAAATCACTTTCGAACTTAAATACGGTACAAATTGAGCGTCGCATAATTTCAAATGAATAAAGATATCATCGGTAGTTGAACAATTTTGACAAAATTTTATTTCATCATTCATTTTCATCATTTATAAGTTCTGCAAAACCAAAACCATATTTTCCAAAATCATTACCATTATAAAGTAAAAAAACTTTATCCTTAACGCTGAAAACATGAGGATAACACATCATTTCAGAATCCCATTCTTTTGGGTTTTCAGAAATTGTAATCCCTGACAAACTATCGTTTCTTGTCCAATGAATTAAGTCCGATGAATAAGCGTATCCTAATTTATAACTTCTTTTTGAATTATCCCTAAAATCTGTTGCTTCTCTGAAACAAAAATACATATGATACGTATTCCCGATTTTAATTACTGTAGGCAAAGCCTGGCATTCATTTTGGTTTAAGACATCTGCAATAATTTGTTTGCCTTCTTCTTTTTGCCAATTTAATAAATCCTTTGAAATTGCATGACCTATTTTATAAACTCTAGCTACAGGTTCGCTTTCTGTTTTTGGTATCCATTTTGTACCAAAAATGTACCACATATGGTACATCTCATTATATTTTTGAACAAATCCATCGCCAACCAAAACTGGCTCTTTCAATGATGATGATAAGATCGGCCCATTTCCTAAACGTTGAAAAGTTTTTCCATTATCATTGCTCTGCGTAATTCCAATGGATGTCTCAACTGGAACAGAAATTCTTCGGTTCCATCCGCAGGTAAAGGCATAGATTTTATCATCTTCTTTAAAGGGATTTATAGGAAATATTCCGTGTTCATCAAAAGTTCCTAATTCACCCAAGCCAATCACCTCATTTTCTGAAAACAAAATAATTTTTTCCAAGTTTAGATCCATGTCAATATAAGAAATCAGACTTAAATACGCTCCTTTAGCATCTCGTTTTCTTGTAGAGAAATATATTCTCACAAAATCATCAAACACTATTGTTTGTGGCGATTGTGCGAATTCTGTACACCCATTGCCCAAGTGAATTTGAGTTGGATCAATAATTTTCCCTCTTTTTTTCCAAATCATAGCAATTCATTTTCTAAAACAGCCACTCCAAATCCTTGCTTCCCTACATGATTTCCTAAATAAAACATATACGTATTTCCGTTTAATTCAAAAACATGCGGATAACTAATCATTTCACTATCCCAACCTTCTTCAGAGACATCAATACCAACATGTTCATCGTTTCTATTCCAGTTGATTAAGTCTATTGACGAAGCATAACCAATACGATAACCATTTTCTTTTCCTCTATAATTTTTACTTCCTCGGTAACAGAAAAACATATGATATTTTCCGTTCTTATAAATTACATCTGGGCTGGCTTGCGCTTCATCTTCTCCTATTTCACTAGTTATTAAGTCGATGTCTACCTTTTTAAAACTAATTCCGTCATCAGAAATTGCAAGACGTATTTTATAAATTGGCTCCGGCTTTCCATTGTCTAAAATCCATTTATTTCCTGCAATATAAAACAAATACCATTTATTATTAAATCTCCTGATCTTTGGACCACTAATTACAAAGGGTTCATTTTGAGAATAAGAAATAATGGGACCGCTTCCGATTTTTTCAAATTGTTCTCCATTGTTGCTTTTTGCAAAACCTATCGCAACATTAAAAGGAACCGATTCACAACGAGTCCAACCAGCATAATAAGCCCAATATTCTTCCTCATTTTTAATCACAGAAACCGGATAGGTACCAAATTCATCAAAAGTTCCCAATGCACCTAATTTAAAAATAGGTTGTTGTGCTATTTTTAAAACACAAAAATTCTCGTCTAAATCGACGTATGCTGAATAACTTACGTATTGTCCGTTTTCATCGGGTTTTGGTCGACAAGAAAAATATACCTTGATGTAACCGTCAAAATGAAGCACATGAGGTGCTTGTGCAAACTCATTCATCCAGTCCGGAGTATTTTGTTCAGAGGGATTGAAAACCAATCCTAATTTTCTCCATTTTAATTGCGACATAATAGCCTTAAATTAGTATAAACTCGTTGTTTATGAATTTCTTGATAGTATCATTTGAGTTAAACATCATCACATCAATGATAGATAAAAAAGTTATGAATTCACTATCAAATTGTTTGTAAATGAACGAATTTGTTTTTATAAAATTTAAGACAATACCATTCTTCGAAAAGTCTTCTTTAGAATATAATCCTAATCCTCCTATTGTATTTATATATTGCTCCGCTGTTAGGAACTTGCAAATTTCCATTACCTTTTCAGAAGATTTTAAATTATGATTAATATCTAATTCAGAAGAAACAACAACTTCAGTGTTAATATCAAATCTTTTACAAAGTTTAGTCAGCGAATGATAAATAAAGTCAAATAAATTAATCGCATCGAATTCCATACATTCTTCCATTAAAGGAATAACCTCGTCAAAGTAAGGTGCTTTCCTATAGTTAGCTTTTACTTTATTGAGTAATTTTAATTTATCTTTTTCCCAAGTTTCTGACAAAACCCGTTGATTAATATGCAGATAATCGGAGCTCTTTTTTATAGGTAAGCTTATAATTTCATCTTTTCCGTTTACTAAAATTCGATTTCTATTAATCCATCCTTTTTTTGTGTATTCAATGTTGTCATAAATAACAAAAACATCCACCATATTGATTAATTGAAAGTAACCTATATAAGGTAAAAAATAAGGCTGCATAATAGCCACTTTCATTTCAGAATCGTATTTATGATAGAAACTATTGATTCTAAATTTGATTCTTCCAGTCCAACATATAACGGCAAACAAAGAACTCTCGAAGCGACGCTTTCAGAAATTGGCATTACATCTCCTTTGGCATACTCTATGGTATTCAAGGATGGATAAAAATAACGTCTTGGGAAAATCTGATTTTCATTTAAGTTTTGTTGAACTTGTAGCAATACCTTTTCATCTTCAAAAATTACAGGATAATAACTATAATTCCATCGTGTCTTTGCTCTAATTTTTAACGATTGCAGTTTTAAAAAGTTAAGGTTTTGATTGTAATAATCTGTTACTTTCTTTCTTTCCGTTAAAATTGCTCCCATATAGGGAAAAACCGACAATCCCATTGCGGCTTGTAATTCCGACATTTTAGCATTAATTCCGACACCATAAAAAGCCAAAGGTCCGTTATGACCAAAATTATGGCTATAAAACATTTCGTGATATAAGTTAGCATCATTGGCAAACATAGCCCCACCTTCCCCTGTATGAAACAATTTGGTGGCGTGAAAACTGCAAGTACTTATATCGCCATAAGAAAATAACGATTGCCCATTATAAGTTACGCCAAAAGCATGAGCGGCATCATAAATCACCTTCAAATTATGCTTTTTCGCAATCGCTTCGATCGCTTCAATAGCACAAGGATTTCCAAAAACGTGCGTCGCTAAAATAGCTGTTGTTTTATTCGTAATAGCTGCTTCAATCTTTGTTTCATCAATAGTGAGATATTCTGGATGAATATCTACAAAAACAGGTGTACAATTTTCCCAAACTATTGCTGCTGTCGTAGCCACATAGCTAAAGGGTGTGGTTATTATTTCGCCTTTCTTGCCTAATAATTTTAAAGCTATTTGCAATGGTATGGTACCATTAGTAGTACTAATAATATTGGAAGTATTGAGATATTCTTTTAATTTAGTTTCTAATTCTATGGCTAGCGGGCCACGATTCGTTATCCATTTCTGATCCCAAGCACGCTGTATTTGCTTCGTATATTCTTCAATGGGCGGCAAAAAAGTCTTCGTTACGTTTATCATTATAACAGTACTTGTGAATCAATTATTCCGTTTTTTTTTATAAATACCAATTCTACCAACCATAAAACCTGGGTTTGTAAAGGCCTGTTCATATCGGTTATCTCAAACAAGCGATATCCATTTTCATCCATAAAGTTAATCATTTTCAAAAAACTATTGTCAAATTCTTTAATTACTACTCCTGCTTCTACCATAAAGACTTCGGTTTTACCAAAGAAGCGAGTTGCTCCTTTCAACACCTCGATATCTAATCCTTCGGCGTCAATTTTTATAATATCCGGCACGGGCAATTTACTTTCTGCCAATAATGCATTCAAAGTGACCACAGGAATTTCAATTTGCTTGAATCCTAATGCTTCTGCTTCTGCTGGGCTATATCTAAAAGAGCAACTGTCATCTCTATCCACTATCGTAAATTGAAAAGATCCTTCTTTCGCACCTGCTCCAACGGGATGAAACTGAACTTTAGCATTGGTATCTAAAATATCCTGAAAGGAATCTTTTAACCAATGTTGGGGTTCTAACAATGTATAATATGCCTCTGGAAAATATGTTAATACTTCCCTTGTCCAAGTTCCGTGATTAGCGCCAACATCCACAATATGTTTTGGGGTAAACCCTATTACTTTTAGATTATTAAATAATATACTCAATAACTTGTTTTTATTAAACTTATCGACAGGGCTTTTTTGAATACTATTTCCTCTAATATATCCTAGCTTTGTTACAAAGGGATTTATTAGTTTAATCAGGACTTTTTTTATTGTTTTTTTCAAGATTTTATTTTTATGCCTTATTAAATTTGATCCCATGTAAAAATAGGCTTTATAAAACCGGGTTCTTTTCCCAGCCAAGCTCCTATTTCCCTATGCCCCTCTTGAACCGTAAAATTCATAATATCAGATTCCTTAAAGAGTGTTCTTTTAGCATCTTCGATAATATATAAATCCATGAAATAATTTCCAATGTTCAAAAACCCTTTTGGGAAAATGCATTTTAGATTATTCTCCCCATTTACTAATTTCATATCGGAATAAACATTAGAAAAGGTAAACAAAGCGTCTCCTTCATCTCCTTTTATTACGTACGTTAAATGCAATCTTTCTGCATTTTCTTTAATGATAATTCTAGTATTAAATTCGATTTCTTGTTCTTCATCTAAATTATCGTCCGATGATTTATCTTTTGGATTTATAAAAATTTCTTGCAATTTAAACGTTTTAAAATCGTAATTATCCCCAAATTTTTTATGATTTAAACTTTCTGAATCGCCGCTTAAATAATTAGCAACTGCATTTACTATATTTCCTTCAAAAACAGTTGATCCATTTTTTAAAACCAACCCTTTCGTACACAAACTCTTCACTGCTGCCATATTATGACTCACAAACAAAACCGTTCTTCCTTCTCCTTTAGAAATATCCTGCATCTTCCCAATGGCTTTTTTCTGGAACTCGGCATCGCCCACTGCCAAAACCTCGTCAATCACCAAAATCTCCGGTTCTAGAAATGCGGCTACGGCAAAAGCCAAACGCACGGTCATACCGGAACTGTAGCGTTTTACCGGCGTATCTATATAGCGCTCACAACCCGAGAAATCAATGATTTCGTCGAGTTTTGAGGTGATTTCTTTTTTGGTCATGCCCAGAATGGCTCCGTTTAAGAAGATGTTTTCCCGGCCGGTCATTTCGCCATTAAATCCTGTTCCTACTTCGAGCAAAGAAGCAATGCGCCCTCTAGATTTTATAATTCCTGTTGTGGGTGCAGTTACTTTTGATAATATTTTGAGTAAGGTAGATTTTCCCGCTCCGTTTTTACCAATGATGCCTAAAACTTCACCCCGTTCTACTTCAAAATTAATGTCCTGTAATGCCCACACATAATCGCTGCTACCTTTCTTACTGCGATCATTAACATCACCTATTTTCAAATAAGGATTTTCCTTGCCGCGCACCTGATACCACCACCGGTTCAAGTCGTGACTCAGCGTACCGGTACCCACTTGTCCCAGGCGGTATTGCTTGGAGATGTTTTCGGCTTTTAGGATAATATTTTTACTCATTATATTTATTCGTTATTCTATTTTCGCAAATTGATGCTCGCGAATCAATCTTTAGGATTCGCTACTGAAGCTTTACTTCTCAGGAGAACAGAATTATCTAAAAACCCGGCTACCGCTTCGCATTCTAAATCCCAATAAACATTGACATCAGAGACTAAACTTATTTATTTTATTAGTTGCGACAATCTCTCTTTTAAAAGCACTTGTTTAACTGCCCCTCTTTCGGAGGGTCCCGTTTGCTATCGGGAGAGTGGAGGACTACACCGTATCTATAAAACTCTTCTCCGTCTTATTAAAAATCAATACTCCCACCAAAAATACGATAACCGTTACCGCAAAAGTATATAACAACCCAAAAACAGAAATCTGTCCCACATTTAACAACATATATCGTGTGGTTTCTATAATATACGCTAACGGATTGTATTGCACTAACCATCCATACGAAGGCAATTTTTCTTTAATCAATGCCATAGGATACATCACTGCAGATAAATACATCAACAATTGCACCCCAAAACTGATCAGGTAACTAAAATCTCTGTATTTGGTGACCAAAGACGAAATAAACATTCCTAATCCTAGTCCTAAAACCCCCATCAAGACAATAAGTAAAGGAAAAAATACGGCAGTCGCATTCAAACTAACTAAAGCTCCTTGATAGTAATAATAAATATAAAAAGCGATAAAAATGAAGAACTGGATTCCAAATTTAATTAAATTGGAGATCACGATGGAAATAGGCACAATCAATCTGGGGAAATATACCTTGCCAAATATTCCTGCATTAGCACCAAAAGTATTTGAGGTTCCTGTTAGGCATGCCGTAAAATAATTCCAAACTGTAATTCCTGCTAAATTAAACAAGAACGGAGGAACAGTTCCAGTATCAATTCCTGCCAAATTATTAAAGATAATCGTAAAAGTAATTGAGGTAAACAACGGTTGGATCAAGTACCAAAGTGGACCGAGAACCGTTTGTTTATAAACCGTCACCACGTCTCTTTTTACAAACAGCAGCAGCAAATCCCTATACTGCCATACTTCTTTGAGATTGAGGGAGAAGAACTTATTTTTAGGAGTTATCTCAAAAAGCCAATTGTTATCTATATTATCGTGGTTATTCATGTAGGTATGCTAAGCGGCTATTATTGGGTATAATCTTTATTTTTTTAATTTGTGGTATAGAAAGTTGACAAATATAACAATTTTGGCTATGAATCTATATAAGTAGCGCACTAAGTGTATTCTTTTTGTTTTTGAGGGGCAATCAGTATACAAAACCCTATTTTTCTGACAGATAAAAAAGAACACAACGCTTCCTCCGGTAAAAACGGGACCGTACTATTTATTATTAACCCGTGGGATGTAATTCATTCTTGATCTTTTTTTAAAACATAGAAACATAGTTTTTTTTTTTGGATTTTGAAAGTCGTTTCACTTTATTTAAGAAAACATAGCTAGGTAAAACCAATAATTGGGCTATTGACATTTTTTCTATGTTTCTATATGGTTAAATTTTATGTTTAGCTATTCAATGTCTTTTCTGTATAATTGCAGCCAACTGGTTATTATTATTTAGTTGATAGCAAAACAAAAAAGTCCACAGCTTTAAAGGATATTAATAGGTTAGCACAGATTGATCTTATTACAGTCGATGTTTATCCGTTGAATCCGTGTTAGCTGTGTGCCATTTTATATTGCTTTTTTATAAAAAAATTCTGCCTCGAACTGACGGTACCGAGAGACATCGCATTCGAAAATTCAAATGGTTCTATAAAAGGATATTTCCAAATTTTCGTCTCCCTTTAGTCTTGAAGCTTCGGGAGGAATAAAACGAGAATTCCCTTTGAATACCTTCTCAAAAACACCTATTCAATTCCCGAATTGCACACTATACTTTTAGCAAATAAAAATTACATTATATAGTTTTGTTCCTCTTTCCACAGGATACGCTACTTCAATTTCTATAATGACATGAACAATCAGTCAGTCCAACAAAAAGTAAAAAACATATATCAGATGCTGTTCGAAATGGCATCTGGCAACTTCATATTCAGGATGCATAGAGATCCTGAGAATAATCAATTGGATGAAGTGGCAGTCATGCTCAATACTACTGCCGAAAAAATGGAGTTGTTAATCTCAAAGTTGGGTTATATAAATCCACCGTACAAACAACAAAGCTCAGTTCAAGCTACAATTATTCTAGACAGAACATTTACAATCGAGAACTTCAGCGAAGAAGTCCCTTCAATTTTAGGATACAAGCCGGAAAAACTTCTCAAATTAGGTTTTCACGAAATACTTGCCAAACAATCCTTACCATCATGGGAAGCCATTACGGCTGAAGCACCATCCGACAAAGAGGTACACACAGCCGTTCAATTATTATTCATTACGCCAACTCAACACTTCGTTCCCTCCTATTGTACCTTTTCTAGGCAATTATATAACAATACGATTATTGTCAGTTTAATTACGACCATTCTTCAGGACATCCTGCCAGAAACAACCAACATAGACCAGCACCTATCAGACGCAGTACTTATTCAAAATGTATATGATTACATTTTGAACCATTTAGAGGATCCATTACCAAGTACAAAGGAATTGTCAAAAATATTCATTGTAAATGAATTCAAATTAAAAGATAGTTTTAGGCATTTCTTTAACACCAGCATATATCAGTTTTACATGGACGAGAGACTAAAACGAGCACAAATTTTAATCCTGCAAACTAGCATCACTTTAAAAGAAATCGCTTTTATTATTGGATTTAATGACTACACCAACTTCTACAAGGCTTTTAAAAAGCGATTCAATTATTCCCCAAGCGACTTAAAACGTAATAATAATAATAATAATAATAACTCCGAAAACAAATACTAATAATAATACAATTTAGTATTTGCATACTGATATTCCCAAATTACCATTTTACAAGATTTTCATTTACAGAACTTTACTAAATCAAAAGCACTAAAAATGAAAGTCACGAACAACATCAGAAAAAACTACATCGACATTATAAGCTACTTGTTTATTATCCTCTTCTCCTATGCTTCGTTTAGTAAATTATTAGATTATGAAAGTTTCACCATACAAATTGGGCAATCACCGTTGATAAGTGCTTTTGCCGGTTGGGTTTCTTGGTCTATTCCTTCACTAGAACTATTAATCGCAGCTCTGCTGATGTTTAAGAATACTAAACTCCCTGCCTTGGTCGCTTCTTTCACCCTAATGGTGATGTTCTCTGCCTATATCTTCATCATACTGCACTACAGTGAATTTGTGCCTTGCTCCTGTGGTGGGATACTTGAAAAAATGACTTGGAACCAACATCTAACATTCAATCTTATCTTTTGCCTTCTAGCTGCTTTTGCAATCGTATCATCTATGCAGTTACGTCAACAAAACAAAGCGTGGAAACCACGATGTGGACTGGTTCTTATCGCAACAAGCCTTTTTGCAGTTGGTATAGTGCTTGTATTATTTCTAAAATCAGAACAGATTATCCATCAGGAAAACAACTTTGTTCGCCGATATCCGCCACATCTTTATAGTAAACTAGCGCAGTTAAATTTAAAATATGATGGCAACTACTTTGCAGGAATCGCAAATGAGGTTGTGTATTTAGGTAACTACGCATCACCCCTATCCATAGTGGCTATAGACAAGAATCTGAAAGTCGTAGGCAATTATCGAATTGACCTGAATAATTATGACCTGCCATACAGAGCCGCACTGGTTCGTATAAGGCCACCCTATTTTTACCTGACAGACGGCACGGTTCCCTGTATTTTCAGAGGCAAAATAGCCGACTGGAAAGCAAAGCAAATACCAGATACTAAAACATATTTTTCAGCATTTGAACCTATCGATGCGTCGGCAGCAGTCTTTCGCGGCAAAAGCCCTAAAACCGGTGAGAGCATTCTCGGGGCTATGTTGTTTTCAAATAACAAAACTAAAGTACTATGGGGTAACGGACTCCTTCAAAAACAAATAGACGGAATCTTTGATTGTGATGGTATGTTACGGTACAACTCCGAAAATCAAAAACTTATTTATACCTACTATTATCGCAATCAATTTATAGTAGCTGATAAAAACATGAAAGACCTCTATCGAGGCAACACAATTGACACAACCAGTTTTGCCAAAATTAAAGTGGCAACACTAAGTAATGGCGACCGAAAAATGGCGGAACCTCCGCTAATGGTCAATAAGTTAAGTAGTACGTCAGGCAACCAGTTATTTGTCAATTCAAATCTCCGTGGTCGATTTGAATCACTGACACTATGGAAACAAACTTCAGTAATTGATGTATATGACCTAAAAAATAATGTGTACGATTATAGCTTCTATGTATATCATCTCAATGAAAAAAAGCCGCAAGCAATGTATGCTGTAAAAAATCGAATTTACTTCTTATTTGAAAAAACACTGGTAGTATATCAAATCGATAAATCAGTCAGAAGATAATATAAAGAAATACCCTTTCGGGTATCAGGAATCAGATCGAACACCTGTAGAAAAAAGTAGATCAAAAAAATAACTTTAAATTTTAACATTATGAAAAATGTAAAATTGTTTTTGTCAGCAGCGTTATTTATCGTTGCGGCAGCCGGAGCGTTCGCAACCACTGCCTCTAAAAAAGCTGTAACCAAATCTGGTGTGCTAAGCACTTTTCCAGGTTACATCAAGCAGGGTCCTAACTGTGTGCTTAAAAACAACTGCACGGATGTACCTAATGCGGTATTGTGTACGGAAACCCAAACGGGCGGGGCACAAGTTTTTGGAATAACTGATGCTACACACTGTGCGGTACAGTTATGGAGACTACCTAACTAAACAGTTAAGCAGTCAAAAAAAGCAGTTCCTAACCCAGGAACTGCTTTTTCATTAATAATAAATTACTATTGCATACCCTTCATAATCCAATCTGGAGCCGTGGCATCTTTTAGATAAGTGGAAAGCCATTTCTCATACCGCTGTGTAAAATCTTTCTGACTCTCAAATTGACTTAAAACATGATCATTTTTAGGATATATAAGCATGATGTGCTTTTTCCCTAATCGTCGCAACGCATTATAAAATTCAATACTTTGGTAATAAGGCACTTGTTGATCTTCCGCTCCGCTCCAAGTCAACATAGGAGCTTTAATATTTTGTGCATGCATTACCGGTGAATTTCTTAAATACCCTTCCGTATATTCATACAGCGACTTTTCCAAACGCCATTGATCATTCTCATAGCGCCATATTTCAGGTCTACCAGTATTCCTGCCATTCAAAAGATAATGGCTTACCAAATCAGATATTCCGGCACCCGCTATAACAGTGGCAAAAATATCGGTTTGAGTAGCAATAAAGTCCGCTTCATAGCCCCCAAAAGAATGACCGTGCAAACCTATTTTATTAGGTAATACTAAATCCATGGCAATGACTGCTTTGGTAGCCGAAACAACACAATCAGTAGCACTGATTCCTACATCACCCATTTCAAAAGATATATCGGGATGCAGCACGAAATAACCTTGAGAATTCAGATTACTTGTATTGATACCGTAGGTATTATACAAAGTGGGGTTCACATAAGTGTGCAAATGTTGACTCAGTTTTTCGTAAATATAAACGACCATAGGATATTTTTTTGCTGGGTCATAGTTAGCCGGATAATATAAAGCACCTTGAAGTTTCTTGTTTTTTGAATTGGTATAACTAATAAGTTGTGATTTGCCCCAATGATAGTTTTCTTGTTGTGGATTACTATTTACAACCAACTTCGGAAATGGTATTGCTTCTACTAATGCCATGATAGTAGGTGGCACATTAAAGTCTTGCATTGTATAGTATAATGTTTTAGTGGTATTAGTGTAACCAAGCTGAGTAATATTCTTTGCTTCAAATACTAACGCCTTCTCCGTCATATCCCAATGATAATATCCCGATTGTTTGGTAAACTTTCCAAATGCCTTAAGATACAAACCCTTTTCCAAATCAAGTAGTGCAAAAGTAAACCCATCAAAATTCATAAGCCGGTCTATTTGCCCTAAAGGATAGGAAAGGCGAAATACAATTTGCTGCTCTCTGCCTTTGGTAAGTCGTTTTGTTTTCAAGTCTTTCAGATTGATTGACCATAAATCATATTCGTCATAAATGATTACTGACGCATCATCAGCTGTCCAACCGGCAATACCATATGCAGGCTTTACTCCTGCTCTGTCATACGATGCATCATAAATCATTGGCACCATGCCGGCACTAATGTTTATATGTTTTCCTGTAGCGATCTCATAAACCCACCAGTGTTTATCGCTGCGATAGGCAACATACTTACCACTATAAGAGGGTGTGATTTCACCTAAGTCACAGACTAGATTTTCCAAAAAGAGGGTTTGTTTACCGGTATTCAAATTGGTTAAATACCAATCGGTGGTATTCAAATAATCAAACTGGGGTTTTTCTCCCATAGGATTATGAGTAATAGCGTACTCCTGGTCACCGTTAAGCATTAGCTTAGGCTGCTCATTCGTAGTTAACTGCAAAAAGCGTCCATTATCCGGCCACCAAACGGCACATTTCGATGTTTTATCAAAGCGTCCCGTTATTTGCGCTTGGGGATAAGTCCAGACATCATTGCCATTCCATACCTGTACTTGTGGTTTTTCAGTACCCGTGCTGCCTTCCGTAATGTAAAAAAACACCCGTTGACCATCATCAGAAATCCTAAAATGGGTCCAAATCGGAGATTCAATTGTGCTGGTTTTTGGAATAGTTGGCAGGAGATTAGCATCAAAACTATATAATTTATTTTCTGATAGGCGATACAAATATAAGTTCTTGCCATGACGAAAATCAAGCGTATCTTTGTAGTTTTTCACAAAAGCAAAAGAGGCTCCTTTTCCTTGCCACACGATATTTTCAAACGTCGCTGCTCCATCTGTAGCTAGTTTTTTAAAATCACCTTTACCCGCAAAGGAATAATAATGTAGCGACGACTCCTCTCCGGTTACAGTATAAACCATACTGCTGCCTGCCGGATTAAGTACAAATCCACTTACTCCGTTGAATTCGTCTTTAGCACTCCCAGCAGGGCTCCCAATAGTAAGTTGATTCGAATCATTCAAATAAATTAATGTTGCCCCATCATTCGAAAAAGCATATTGTGTTACCCCTTTTATTTGTCGGGTCAAACCGGTTTTAAGGTTCACTACCGTAAGTACTTTTTCAGGCAGCATACAGGCAAACCAACTATCTTTAGCAAATTTACCATCATACCCTTTCGCAAAAGCATGGGTTTTTGTAGCCTCTTTATTCCTTACCGCGAGCGTATCACTCCCACTCTCATAAGCAAAGTGATAACTCACCCAATCGCCTTTGGCAGAGACTGCTTGCATTTCCATAGTACTCCACAAATGGTAATCCTGTTCAGTAAGATTCTTTTTGGGCGTAACCTGCCCCAATACAGAGCAGGAAAAAAAGACAATACCTAAAATAAATAGATGCACTAAAGCTGTATAAAACCTATTGTTGTAAAATAATGTTCTCATAATTAATAACCCGCATTCTGCGGAGCAAGATTAGGGTTAATCAATAATTCCGACTGTGGTACAGGCCAAAGACTGTCAGTACTGTTCCATCCCGGTTTTAGAGGGGATAAAGCAGTATCTAATTTTGCGGTACGTTGCAAATCAAAGAAGCGCATCCCGGTTTCAGTAAAAAATTCAAAGCGTCGTTCTTGGATTATCTCATCCACAACTTCCGTACTGGTCAGCGCGGTAGTGTTGCCAAGTCCCGCAGTAATGCGGACAAAATTCAAGTCTTCCTTAGCGCCGATCAAATCTCCTTGCTTGGCACGTGCTTCAGCTCGAATCAAATATTGCTCAGCAAGTCGCAGCAGTACCGAATTTTCGGTCGTTGTTGTTGAACTATTATTTTGCTTGTATTTATAAGCGTGATACCAAGTAGTAGTACCATCAGTAATAGGTCGAATCCAATGTTTTTTTCGTTGGTCTCCAACTTCAAAAGAATCATACAGTTCTGTACGTAATGCTACAGTTGGAGGTGGTCCTGCAGTAAAAATAAATAAACCGCCTTCCTGAGTATTGGCATAACCACCGCCAGAAGCAAATTGCCAAATAGTACTGCTGCACGATTTTAAAAATATTTTATCCAAATCCGTTTCCCATACATACAATCCATCTTCATTTAATACAGCCGAGGCAGCATTAGAAGCTTGTGCCCATTGTCCAGTATACAAATGCATTCGGGCAAGCAGTGCAGTAGCTGCCCACTTATTAGGTCTGACCCTATCAGTACTTACATAGTTTTCAGGCAATAAGACTGCAGCCTGTTCCAAATCAGTTATGCATTGTCCATAAACTGCTGTTGCTTGCAAACGGTGCACAATACTGTTTTGCTGATAGTCTGTGCTGGTGATATACGGACATGCTCCATAAACACCCGCCAAATACGAGTGTAGCAACGCACGAACAAAAAGTGCTTCACCTATAAGTGCATGCTTTTGTGTAGCAGTAAGTGCTGCCGAAGCGGTAACGCCCTCAATCACGGCATTGGCAGCATATATTTGACTATAAGTGGTCGTCCACATTTCCTGAACAAAACCATTAGTAACGGTCAAAGCATTATTATAAAAAGGTTCTGCGGTATAGGCTCCTGTCTGATAGCATACTAATTCATCGGTATACTGCCCCAATAAATTCGATAGCCCTAAAGGTTTTCCAGTCAGTAGCCCGCTGTCTCTCATTTTAGCGTATATGTCTTTCATCGCTGCGGTAGCAGTAGTATTATTTTCAAAAACTGTTTTACCGATCAATTGGGAATTAGGCTGCGCTACATCCACAAAATCATTGCAGGAGAAAGCAATACCTAACAATAGACAGGGAAAAGCACGACTAAAGCATCGGATAATAATAAGTATATTTTTCATGGTCTCTTTTTTAAAATTTATATTCGGCTCCAAAACTGATAATGCGCATAGGAGGCAGATAATTAAAACTTCTGAACTCTGGATCGCCGTCTTTATAGCTGGTTAGCGTCAACAGATTTTGAGCCTGCAGGAATAGTCTACATTGCAAACCTATAGTAGTAGTGGGCACGTCATAAGAAACAGCAATATTTTTAAGGCGTACATAAGATGCATCACTCACTGCCACATCACTGTTAGCATAGCGTCCATATGCATTCACGGCATTACTGTTCAATCCTGTGGTGTAAATTTGGTTCGGTCCGCTATCGCCAGCCTGTTGCCAACTGCCCAATATAGATGTGGGTTGATTGCCAAAAGCACCCGGAGCCGAATACGGTGAAGCCGCATTCCAATTAAGTTGCTTTACAAATTGGAAAAGAAAATCCAATTGAAATCGTTTATACCGCAATTGATTTTGCAATCCCCCATAATATTCACGGCTGAAATCCCTAAACGTCTGTGCATCGTCAGCAAAAGATAAAATCCCATCACCATTCACATCCTCAAATTCATAAACTCCTAACTGCGGATTAATACCGGTATAGTGATACAATTTCTGAATGTTGATAGATTCTCCAATAACATATTGGTTTCGGTAAGTACTGGCTTCTAATCCCGGAAAAGCAATCAGCTTATTTTTAGGCACGGTGATATTGAAACTCGTAGTCCATCCAAAAGCATCCTTTTGAACGTTCACAGTGCGCAAGGTCAGTTCGAGTCCTGTATTTTGCACCGTAGCGGCAAGATTTGATTGCAGGGAGGTAAAACCGGTTGTGGCTGGCAACGGCATTCCTATAAGTTGATTCGAGGAACGATTGCGGTACCAACTCGCAGTCGTAAAGATTCTATCCCCTAGAAAACCAAGTTCGATAGCAGCTTCCATTTTTCGGTTGCTCTCCCAACTGAAATTAGGATTAAACAATCGCATCGGTTGCAGTCCTACTGTTCCGTCATATACATTGCCTGAAGACTGGTAAGTATCAAGATATTGGTAATCACCTATCTGGTCATTTCCCGTCACACCATAACTACCACGTAGCTTTCCAAAACTCAGTAAGGACAAGTGTTCTTTAAGTAGGTTTGCTGATGAGAATAACCAGGCAGCACCTACCGCACCAAAATTGGCAAACTGCTTTCCGGGACCAAAACGACTCGAACCGTCACGACGACCGGTCAGGTTCACAAAATACATATCCTTCCACGACAGGTTTACTCGCCCGAAGAAAGCTTGGTAGCGATACACCGTTTCATCGTCATAGTAAGTTTTGCTGAAACTGGCAGAAGCCAGATTATAGAGTAAACTGTTGCTAGTAAAACCCGAACCATACTGTATCAATCTGTCACTTAGCTGATTTTGAAACGTCCCTCCAAAAAGCACATCAATTTTACCGTGACCTAAATTGTGCTGCCAGTTCAATTGTGGTTCCACTATCCAAGAGCGTCGCCCCGTCGTAGTGAGAAATATAGCCGAATATTCAGGTCCTGCTTCATATACAGGGTCATAGATGGAAGAAGGATCAGTACGGCTTTCATGATGATGTAGGTCCGTAAAACCAAGGCTGGTTTTAGCTGTGAAATTATAAGGCAGTTGATAGGAGAATGTGCTGTTCGCTACTAGACTGTTGGTCTTGGCCAAAGCCTCGGCGTGAAGAGCTGCTAAAGGATTCTCCCAACTGCTGTTTTCCCAATTCAGGTTGCCTTCAGCATCATAAAGTGCAGGTGCATTAGGTGCAAGGTTCCGCGATATTCGGGTCAGGTCTGCTGCCGGTTGATCGTTGTGTTGCACATCATAACTGCCAGAAAACACCACTTTAAAACGTTTATCTTCACTCTCGTGGTCTAAGCTCACATGCACGCCTCCTTTTTTATAATAAAAGTCACCGGGAAAAACCGTGCTTTGTGTATAGGTATTCCCGCTAACCAAAAAATGGGTCTGTGCCGAGCCCCCAGAAACAGCTGCTTGTAGTGTTTTAATTGTAGTAGTACCACCAGTAAGTTCCTTTTGCCAATCGGTATACCTTGTAGAATCCCAAGTACCGTTAACATCATAAGCATTATAAGGGTAATCAGTAATCCCGTCATTGGCAAATGCCTGTTGGCGTATAGCACGATAATCCTCGGTATGTAGCAGATCAAGCATTCGGGTCACTTGACCTATTCCGGTACTGGCACTGGCTGTAAATTGACTTTTCCCCGCCTTCCCTTTTTTAGTGGTAATGAGCACCACTCCGTTAGCACCACGCGAACCATAAATAGCCGTAGCATCAGCATCTTTCAATATTTCTATACTTTCAATAGTGCTCGGATTGATACTGTTAAGCGGACTGGTTGCTGTCGGCAACGTCGAGGAAGTCTGTGCATCCCCTATCGCATCCGAGGCAAAAGGTACCCCGTCAATAATATACAACGGAGCATTTCCAGTACTTCGCAAACTGTTAAGTCCACGAATTCGAATATCAAAACCACCACCCGGCACACCTGTTGTTTGCACAACATCCACCCCGGCCATTCTGCCTTGCATAGTAGCAAGTACATTGGCCACAGGTTGTTTTTCAATATCTTTTGATGTGATTTTAGCGATGCTGCCGGTGCGTTCGCTTTCTTTTACGCTATAATATCCCGCATTAATTTTCACTTCCTGCAGTTGGGTGGCATCCTCTTGAAGACGTACATTAACGGTAGTACGTCCCGCTATCGGAACAGTCAAGGTTTTATACCCTATAAAAGAAAAAATAAGAGTGTCCGTAGCATTAGCAGTGAGACTGTAGGTACCGTCATAATTGGTAACAGTAGTAGTCGATTTTCCCTTTAAGGATATAGTAACACCGGTCAATACACCCTGACTGTCAGTTACGATTCCAGTAATATTTTGCTGTTGAGGAATGGGTATGGGCAATGGTGTTCGAGCCATAACGGGAAGACAGTACAGATACAATCCAAAAAGTATTGGATAATAAAGTGCCGCCCAACCCTTAAATATTGAATTTTTATTCATAATATTGGTTAGTTAAATGAAACGTTAGTTTTGTTAGCGATGGTCCTCTATGCAGTTGTCGAGACGGTTGGAGGGCCTTTTTTGTCATTGCGAGGCACGAAGCAATCGCACTATTACTATTCTATCATAGGCAAGCTGTTTTATTTAAGATTTTTAAGAGCTCATAAATTTAAAATTAAATTCACTTGGCTTTTTTATTCAAAGAACCTTCAGGGGTTTCTCATTAGACTGGAAATTTCGTCAGAATTCCGAGTAAAAATAAAAACTCATTGAGCGTAAGTATCAAAAAAGTTAGTTCGACTGTTTTTTGTGCAATGAAATGAAGCAAAAAATGTATCAAAAACGTCAGTTCGAGTGTTTTTTGTGCAATGAAATGAAGCAAAAAATGTATCGAGAACCGTTTTTGATGATACCAACTGATTAAATACTAATAACAATGATAACAGCGTATGTTAGATAAAACTACTGCAACCATAAAGCCAAAGGCATATAAGCGTTATGAATGCCACAATTAATGCAGCCCTTATTTGTATGTAGTACTTCATGTTATTATTTACTTGTTTAAAAGGTTAAGTTCTTTGTTTGTAAGTGACTAAAAATAACCTGCACCTTGTGATAACTAACTCAAATTAAATTATGTCCATTTTATTCAAAAGGTGTTTCGGTGCAGGTATTTTTTAAGCATTATAGTTGTGTCTCCTTGATAATTCCATACTGGGCGAAGCCGAAGTACAGTCGAAGGGCTTAAATTAGGAATAGTTTTTAACTCATAGGCGCATAGTTTTAGTGGTTAGACTGGTTAACAAATCAATGTGAGACTATGAAAATGAGGAAGATTGGCTTAGAACCAGCTGAGGTATAGCCATAAAAAAATGGCATGGAACTCAGCTTAAACGCTATCAAGGTACTGGTATACCCGCACACGAATAAGTGAGCCCACGCCATGGGACGTGAGCATCGTACCTATCATCTCGTGTGCTAAAATTACCAGTTTTTGATAACGAGATTCAAAGCGAATGCTTCAAATATTTTACATGAAGAATCGCAAAAATACATCTTATGATGTATTCGTAAGACAAATATATAAAATTAATTTAAATAAGTAACCTACAGGTGTCCTTTATTTTCTTTTTTAAAAATGAAATTTACTTTTATGAATAACGACGATTTCACATTAGAAAAGATAGCTCTCGGAATTAGAATAAACGAACTTAGACAAAAGATTTTAAATCCCATTAACAAGAAACCAATTTCTCAGGAAGAATTAGGGCTAATAGCAAATGTTACAAAAAAAACGATTGGAGAAATAGAGAGAGGTGAAACTAACCCTAAATTAGAAACCTTATTGATGATTTGTAAAGGACTTAATGTCACAATCAAGGAGCTATTTAATTTTGATCTTGAAAAGTACAAAACCGTGAAAATAAAAAAAGATGCCTAAGCATCTTTTTTTTATGGAAACCACTTAAACTGTAGTGTTCAATTCAGGAATCACACACTATACTATTTGTAGCTATCTCAATAAAGCTATAGGTTTGATACTTAATCAAATCTATAATAAGGATGGAATGGTATGAAATAATAGGGCTAATTGTTATATGGATTGTAGGCCTTTACTTAAGAGGTAAATTTTATGAGCATACGAGGAATAGGCATTATAATGATAGTTGGAGGAAGAAATGAAAGATGCTATGAAGTGTCTTTTTTTGTATACGGGATTATGGGAATCCCACTGGTGCTCGATTGCATCGAGTACCAAGTATTTTTGGAAAGATAAAACAGAGCGTTTATAACGCGGATAGCGAAAAACCAGACCCTCGAAATACCTGCTCTTCTAGGTCTCCCCGCTTCACAAAGTGCACAACCTAAATTCTATTCAACCCCAACAACGCGGAATTGTATTCCCTAACTATCACTGTTTATTTTAAAACTACTCAAGCAATTATCATAGACACTAAAAAATCAAATTATAACCACTATGCAATTCGGGAATTTCACTATTCAATTCGGGAATAGCACACCACATCATTTGCAACCTGAGCAACCATCAAATAGATTTGCCTTCCGATTCAATTACTGAATCAGTCAAATTGTAAATCTTAAACAGCAATAATGAAATTGTTTTCTGAATCATTGATATCCCAATTAGAACATAGATTAATAGTAATCCATCTGGAAACAGAAAACCAGATTCTATGCGCTGAATTGGCAATAAAAAGTATAGTTATTGTCTTAGAGAAACTAAAAAAATTTTTCATGAAATATAAATTGTTAAATAAGAAGGAGGAAATAGAATTCTTTCGAAACATCAAACCAAAGTTTGCCAGTAAACTGATTTATTACAACGAAATCTATACTATCGAAACCAACAAGCCATTGGGTTCTCAAAAAACAATACGCAAATATTATAAAGCAGAACTCCTTAAACTAAAAGTCTTTTTTGATGAAAATCAGGAATTTTACCGCTACTACCGCACCAATAATCAATGCCTCGATGCTACGTATTTTATAAGAGGCAAATACGATGTAAAATTGACACTCGATAGTTTTTACTTTCAGGCAGATCCTCGTTTTTCTACTTCACATGACTATAAATTGGCAAAAATAATGGCCAATGATTTACTTAAATCCTACTTCGAATCAGAACTTGAAAAATTGGAAAATAAGAAAAAAAGTAGCACTGCCCCTCCTTCATTGCATAAAAGCCAAAAGTGGACAGGATCAAAAGTAGAGTTGATTGAACTGATCTATGCACTGCATACGGAAGGTGCTATTAATAACGGAACATCTGGACTCAAAGAAATTGCAAGCTTTTTCGAATACACTTTTTCTATTGATTTGGGTCAGTTCAATAGGGTTTTTCTCGAAATCCGAAATAGGAAATCCGACAGAACAAAATTTCTGAATACGCTCAAAAATAAGCTGATAATCCGTATGGACGATGCAGATGAGAATTAAAAAAGGCTACTCAAAAATGAAATGCCCCCAAAAAGTTAGACACTATTTGGGGGCATTTTTATGGAAACAAAAGTCAAATACAATCATGGCTAATACTAAAACATAATAGCATTTACAATTGCCAACCGTATCACTTCAGCTTCTTAATCAGCACTACCAGTTTCACCAATAAGATGTGTTATAAGTTTAGTCCAGTCCGGGTCAATCGCCTCTATTGATTCTGTTTTAGACGCATAACTGGAGCATCGGACAATTGACGAAGCAGTGAGGATAATTTTTTTATCCATTTCTGTCAGCAGAGGATTACTAAGGATACCTCTTTCGAATTTAACAACAAAGTCATAAAGTACTACATAGCGGTCTTCCTTCTTTGATAGAAATTGAAAAGAATGGATAAAATCACTAAGAATGAATTTGCCAGTTGAAGACATATTAGAAGTGGCGATGACTTCAAATAAATTAGTTCTGTTATCCGAATTGATAAAAGTTGCCTTACCCGATAGTTTAGGATCATAGTCGGCTCCTCTTAAACTATTAACAGCAATAGGGGCATGAACAATAGAGCCATCACTATCAATTATTGAATTTTCTGCTGCATTAGTCTCAGATAATTCAGTGGGAACCCGCCCAGCCGTGTCATAAGGATTCTCGCTGTTAGCGGGCATTACATCACCTTTTCTTGAATTATAATAATTGATCTCCTTGTCCGAACCAAAACTGTTTGGCGCTGCACTCGATAAATTAGAAGTATCGGTAGTGCAGGAATCAAGTGTTACTAAAAAGGAGATGCAGATTAATGTGTTAAGGCATAAATAGATTTTTTTCATCTTTATTAATGTTTTTAAATGTTACTGATTACTTTTTTCATCAGTTCATTTCTCCCGGGATAATCTGAACAAGGTGTTGGTTTTGCTCATAACAAAACCGTTTGAATTCAAGGCAAAACTAAGGGCACATGTTTCCTCCGACAAGCCAACACCTATTCAATTCGGGAATCTATGCTATGAAATTCCCGAATTGAACATAGCAAAATTTAAAATAAACAGCAGACAAACAATTAGTTACACTCAACAAGGCAAAAAAATTATTTACTAGGACGATTCCAGCATCGATTAAACTATTTTAGTTACATTTATTTTTCAGGAATTAAGTAATCAAGTTTATTAATCCTGGATTTTCTAATCAGTAAACCCCAATCTCTTTCAATAATGACAAAAAAATACTTTCTTATAATATGGATATGCTTTTATTATTATGCAAATGCACAGCAAAAGAATTTTGTCATTCCGGACAGTCTTGAAGCCAAAAGCTATGAATATTTTAACAAAAACATATTATATAAAGAACGAGACAGCATCAAAGAGCGTCTTTATACAAAATCATGGCTAACAAAGGCAAAAAGGGAGAGAAACTTTGGTCAAATGGCACTGGCCTATAAAACCTTGATATATAAAAGCAATAAAAAATTACAACTTAGATATGCCGATAGTATGGTGATAGCGGCTAAAAAAACAGCCGACATTGAATTAATCGGATCAGTCTACATGACAAAAGGTATTGTGCATTATGATCGTAAAGAACACATGAAGGCACTCGATAGCTACCTGATAGCAGATAAATATATTTCAAAGACATATAACCTATACCTTATTTATAAAGTAAAATATGTTATTGGTCAAATCAAATATTACCTTGGTTTTTACGATGAGGCAATAACATTGTTTAAAGAATGCGTCAAATATTTTAAGGAAGAAGATGACCGTGCGTATCTAAATTCGCTTCATTCTCTAGGACTCTGTTATAACTTGACGGGTAAATATAAGCTGTGCAGCCAGACAAATCAGATGGGACTGCGTGCTGGTCTACGCTTTAAAAATTCAGAAATGCAGTCCTACTTCATCCATTCCGAAGGGATTAATCAGTATTTCAATCACAATTATAGTGATGCGATTAAGAAATTAACAATGGCGTTACCTGCAGTGAGACATAATAAGGACTTTGCAAACGAAACGGTGGCGTATTTTTACATCGGTAAAAGCTACTGGTCACAAAATCTTAAGGAAAAAGCGTTGCCTTATTTCAAAAAAATAAATGAGGCATTTCAAAAGCAAAATTACATACGTCCGGATTTACGGGAAGCGTATGAAATATTAATTGACTATTATCACCAGAGAAACAACAAGGAATTACAGTTATACTACATCAGTGCTCTTTTAAAAGTAGACCACGTTCTCAGTCAGGACTACAAATATCTTTCAGGAAAAATACACAAGGAATACGACACAAAAAAATTACTTCAAACAAAACGTGATATTGAGCAGTCAATGAAATACAGGACAGTTGCGGGATTTAGTATCATTATTATAATGACTTTAGTTATTGCTTTTCTAACTTTTAGGCATTTTAGAAATAAAAGATTATTTGAAGAGTTAATGAATCGCAAACCCGATAAGGTCAGATCATTAGTTTCGGACAATGACAGTAAAGAAATGGAACTGGATATCAGCGCTGAAGTGGTTATGGGAATTCTAAAAAATCTTGAAAAATTTGAACACAATAAAAAATACCTTCAAAAAGACATGAATTTGCGAAAAATAGCTTCATTATTAAACACCAACACGAAATACGTTTCAAAAATTATTGCACGCTACCGAGGCAAAAGAACCATTGACTATATCAGCGATTTAAAGATCGATCATGTTATAGAATTACTCAAAAACGAAAACAAATATCGCAATTATACCAATAAGGCATTAGGTGAAGAATCCGGCTTCGGTTCTACCCAAATCTTTACACGCGCATTCAATAATCGAACAGGCCTATCCCCCACCTACTTCATTAGTAAATTACGAGATCAATTTCATCCATAGATAGCCCTAAAACTTGTACTTCCTCACACCCTTGCTGTTGCCAAAGTAGAAAATCATGGTAAAGATTTCAGCGCTGTCAGCAGGGAATGACCCCCGAGTCGAGTAATAAAGTACTATCCATTTAAACGTCCACTTTTAACTCGCCCTTAAATAAAAAGCATAGAAAAACAACGACGAAGTGAAATGGAAGCACTCCGCGAGTTGAGTCCGCAGGACGAACGGCTCGGGGTGCGGAATATTTGAAATTAAAAGGAGGACTGCCAGTGGCAGTTAGGTAAATAATTAAAATCGTTTTTAAGCTTTTTATTTTCAGGCTTGAAATCGAAGATTCATGAATACAAAAAAACAATAATAACCCATGAATATTTTTTGTTTCTTTTGTATCAAGACAAAAGAAAAAGAATCTCTTAAAAACAAAAAACGTGTAACGACACTTCAGGCTTGAAATCGAAGATTCATGAATACAAAAAAACAATAACAACCCATGAATATTTTTTTGTTACTTTCAAGGAAAAAAGTAAAGATTTTAATCATTACCAAAAATAGCAATAGCAACAAATTATCCTCTACTCGCCCCAATACTTTTAAGGATTACATTCCTGATGTTATGTAACTTTAAGGAATTTATAACCGAAAAAACACACCCCTAACCCCTCTCTAGAGGGGAACACGCGAGCGGTTTCTCTTTGAGAGAACATTTATTTTTTTTAAACTGAGCTAGAGTCGCCCTTATATTTTTATACTAAAAAATCACGGTAAGAATTTCAGCGCGGGCAGCAGGGAGTGACCCCCAAGTCGAGTGTGAAACACGAGCGGCTGGGGTCGCGATAGGGAAATACGTCCGATGATTTTTAGTGTAAAAATATGGAGGCTTGATCTTTTGTTTCTTTTGTATCAAGACAAAAGAAAAGAATTTAGTAATAAACAAAAAACGTGTAACGATAGTATACGCTTTATTACTTGTTTCATTTGAAATCATAGATTCACGACCTCCAATAAATCATTAACTCTTTAGTAATAAAAATAGCAATCGCAACAATTCGTTATATTCGCCCTTATATTTTTACAGCAGAAAATCACGGTAAGAATTTCAGCTTTGGCCGCAAGGAGTGAGCCCCCAGTCGAGTGTGCAACACGAGCGACTGGGGTCGCGATAGGGAAATTTGTCCGATGATTTTGGTATAAAAATATTGAGGTTGAAATCGAAGATTCATGAATACCACAAAAATAATATTAACCATGAATATTTTTTGTTTCTTTTGAAGTCAAAGATTCACGAACTCCAATTAAATATTAACTCGTGAGTAATCAAGACAAAAGAAAAAAACAACCCATGAATATTTTTTGTTTCTTTTGAAATCAGAGATTCATGAACCCCAATAAATTATTAACTCGTGAGTAATCATGACAAAAGAAAAGAATCTTTCAATAAACAAAAAACATGTAACAACAGCACAGGCTTCATTATCTGTTTCTTTTGAAATCATAGATTCACGAACTCCAATAAATTATTAACTCAACCCGACTTTTCTTTCACAACTTGTGAACCACCTTGTGATATAAAAACAATTAATTCCAACAATTTTACACCATAACAATTTAAGAAAATCTATTATGGCAAATCAAATCCTTACAAGAAGAACCGTATTATTATCATTATCACACGGACAAAGGAGGACTTGACAGCATGCCCGTATTGACGAAGTAATCTCGTCAAATGTAATTTTATGTCGTTAATGAAACGCCACTCAGAATCCTAAACCTCAACATGTAACACAGTACTCGGATTACTGATTACTGATCACTAAAAACTGATCACTGATTACTAAAGACGGAACACTAAAAACTGACCACTGATCACTGATCACTGATTATTGAATACTGACCGCTGATCACAGAATACTGATCATTAAAAACCAAATACTAAAAAACCAAACACTACCACATGAATTACATGAAACACCATCTCACTGGTTTCTTTGACCGCATCATACAAGACCAGAACCTCAACCCTACTCATATCAGTTTATACCTTTCACTATTTCAGTTCTGGAATACAAACAATTTTCAAAATCCAATTAGTATAACTCGAGATGAGGTAATGCAAATTAGCAAGATCGCTTCTAAAGCTACGTACCACAAATGCATGAGAGAATTAAATGAAAAAGGATTCCTTAGATATGAACCCTCATTCAATCCTTACAAAGGTAGCAGCGTATACCTAATCGATTTTTCAGCAAGCGAACCCATTAATAAAAGAAAAAGTAGTAGCAGGAAATTTTGAAAAAAAACTCCCCTCTCCTCTGGCTGACGAATAAAACCTCTCCCTAAAATCAACTAAAAATCAACTAAAAAAATGGCAAAAGTAATAGCTCCTTTTTTAATAAAAGGAACAATCGATGATATCAACTTTGTAGTAACTGCCGATGGAAATAATTATGCACGATCAAAACGAGAAGCTAGCTTAACATCCCTAGAGTTCAATAAGAATCCCATATATGATCGTATTCGCAACCATGGCAAGGAATTCGGGCACTGCGCAAAAAAATCAATTATTTTTCGCCAGTTGGCAGTACAGTTCAACAACCTCGCCAAGGATGGCAGCTTCGCAGGTAGGGTAAATAAACTTCTATTCGGTATTCTTCAAGAAGACACCACCAATCTATTAGGAAAAAGAACCCTCTCGGAAGGTTTAAAAACCAGTGAGGGCAAATCAATGTTGTTATTTTTTGAGGGCAACAAACTAAGGGCCTTACGCCAAGTTCTTAAAATAAAGGAACAGTGGCATCAGCAAAGCCAAACAATAACACTGACTGACTTCTTGGCAAGCGAGCACTTAGATTGGCCTTCAGAAGCCACCCATGTGTATTTAGCAATTGCCACAGCCAATTGGGATTGTGAAAACGACACCTTCCACACCTCCTACAGCAACGAATTGATACTGGATAAAGAAGCAGAAAAACAAACGATAACACTATCCACACTGGCACCTGTAGGGAATGAATTACACCTGACATTCCTTTTCATAGGATTTCTAAAACAAGAGAGCAAAAAACAAAAATTCTTACATAGAAAATACAACACAATAACACTAATAGGGTATCAAAAGCCGCAAAAAAACTAATACCTGATCACGGATTACTTAACACGGATTACTCAACACTGCATACTATCTCATGAACTACTTAAAACACCTTACTGAATTCTTTGACCGTATTATGCAGGATCAGAACCTCAACCCTACCCATATCAGTTTATACATGGTCTTATTTCAATTTTGGAACGTAAATCGGTTTCAAAATCCTATTACCATTACCAGAGATGAGGTGATGCAAAGCAGTAAAATTTATTCTAAAGCTACTTATCAGAAATTCAGGAGAGAATTAAATGAAAAAGGATTCCTTAGATACGAACCCTCATTCAATCCTTACAAAGGCAGCAGTGTACACCTAATTGACTTTTCTGCTGAGTAGGGGAATCGATTGCTCGTGAATCGAGGATTCGTGAATCGGTGTTTCGTGAATCGATTGTTCTGATTTCGGTTGACGATTCACGAAATAATGATTTTATTAATTGGATTAATAAGAGTATTCGAGAAACAAATTTAGAGAGCAACTAAGAAGATTTGACACCATAACTTCACTCACCCCGTCCTCTCGGATTTACACACAATAGTTAGCCCAATGAGTGAAGTGCGGTTATAAGAGGAACAGCACAATAATAGAAAACGTGTTTTATAAAAGAAAGGGCTGAAAAGCTCGCTCGGGTGCAAATCCACTATCGGGATTGGCAATATAAATCAGGAAATTTGTTTGAGAATTTCCCTTTCAGAATGGCGAACCAAGACTTTGAATTTTTCATACCATTGTTTCCAATCCGCAGTACCCATGTCTTTTGCGAGTTCTTTTTCAAAATCCGCAAGTGCGACATAAGACGATTCAAAAATCAGTCGGTAACTTTCTCCCGTAAAGTCGGTTAAAACCCGATTTCCGGTTGTTTGTGGAAACAATCCGCCTTGTGTAGCCTCATCAATCAAAGCTTTGGCATCTTTATAACGGCCAAATTGGAGATAAAAGATTTCACGAACGATATACATGGGTACAAAAATTAGGAGTTAAACAAAATAATTTTACACGTATAAAGTTATGAAATAATACAGTTGATTCATATTTAAAGTATTGAAAAACAAAAATAATCCACTGATTAAAAGGATTTTAGCAGATTAGCACAGATTGATAGTATTAAAAACGATTCTCGATACACGTCACTTCGAGTAGCGAAGCATATCGAGAAGTTTTGCTACATTACATTTCGTAAAAAACACTTCCCGAAACAAGTTCGGGATAAACGGAACTGACGTTGTAGATAATTACACCCATCAGGTTATTATTATTATTTAGGTGATTGATATTATCAAAAATCTGCGTTTATCCGTTGCATCTGTGTCTGTCATCCTGAGCTTGACGAAGGGTGTGTGCCATTTTCGTCTTTAGTGCGCATATTGGAGTCTAAACGTCTCCGTTTAACCAGGTTCATTCCCCTCTTGAAAGCGAAGATTCAACGACTCCAAACAAAATAATATAGGGAGTTAGAGGGGTTAGTGGTGTGTTTTTTATTGGTCTGCCTACTCAACTCCCCAAACTAGCAGCCAAGTGTGGTTAGCACCTATACTGAAAATAAACAGAAAATTCAATTCCAAACCCAAAAAGTGCAACATAATGCTCTATTTGATTAAAAAACAAATCAACAATAGCTAATTCCATTAAAAAATGCACTTTAGTGCACTTTGTTGTGTAAATACACATTTAAAATGTATATTTACATAAAAAAAAGCCATATAATGCACTTTGAAGAATTAATAAAGACCATAAAAGAGCGAAGACAGATGCTTCAGGTTACCCAAGAAACGGTAGCCGAGTTATCAGGTGTTGGTCTACGAACATTAAAACAATTTGAAAGTGGAAAAGGAAACCCTACACTGCATACGTTACAAAAACTGGCTGATGTGCTAGGCTTAGAAATCAGTTTAAAAATTAAAAAATAGATCAGATCGCTAATGAGAAAAGCAGCAATAGTATATAAAGAGGAAGAAGCTGGCATCTTAATGCAACACGATGGCGGTTCTTTTACATTCCGTTATAATGATAATTGGATGGCAGACCCCAATAAGCCCGGTATCAGTCTTACTTTACCTAAAAACCAGCAAGAATTTAATTCAAAATTCTTGTTCCCTTTTTTTTACAACATGCTACCGGAAGGATCTAATAAACAAGTAGTATGCAAGTACAATAGAATAGATAATGACGATTATTTCGGCTTACTGATGACTGTCGCAAAATACGACAGTATCGGAGCAGTCAGAGTTGTTAAAACAGAAAAATGATGAGTTTAGCTGAAATAAAATATTGTCCTGGAACCTTAGCAGAAGGTTTTGACACCTATAATAGAACCTGCTTGAAAAGAGTATTTCAGGGTAAAAAAGTGTATCATATATTACCTTATGATGCACCAGCATCCAATCCTGAAACGGATAAACTTTTTGAAGAAAATCGAAAACAGATGTCCATTTCAGGGGTTCAGGAAAAATTCTCTGTTCTACTGGATAAGAACAAATTACGACTTGCAAAGGAAGAGGAACGTGGTGCTTATATTCTAAAACCAATTCCCTCCATAGGTAAAAGGCCGGATCAGATGCCAGCCAATGAACACCTAACCATGCAAATTGCCCGTCAAATCTACGGAATAGAAACAGCTGAAAATGCATTAATCTTCTTTAAAAATGGAGCTCCTGCCTATATTACCAAGCGATTTGACATAAAAGAAGACAGCACTAAACTAGCACAAGAAGATTTTGCGTCCTTGTCCGGAAGAACACCACAAACCCATGGAGAGCATTATAAGTATTTAGGAAACTATTTAGAGTTATTTCAACTAATGCAAAAACATTTACCGGCATACAAATTAGAAGCTCCTAAACTTTTAAAAATACTTATTTTTAATTATCTGTTTTCAAATGGAGATGCGCACTTTAAAAATTTTTCTTTGCTTGAAACCCCAATGGGAGATTATCGATTAAGTCCTGCCTATGATCTATTGAATAGTCGTATTCATATTGAGGATAAAGACTTTGCACTAGATGACGGGCTTTTACCGCGAAATCTAGCAGGAGGAAAAATGAGTCAGCAATTTGCCAAATTATCAGAACAGGCGGAAATCAATGTGAAAATTTTCAATGAAATTATGGAACTTATGCTTTCAAAATCAGAATTTGTAAAAAAAATGATAGCAGCATCTTTTCTCAGTGATACTACAAAAAGAAATTATTTGCAAGCCTACCAAGGTCGTTTAATACAACTAATGAAAGGATAAGACATTTTTGACTTAACAAATTCTTACTTCCAAACTTATCAGCACATGTTAACAACACTCGAACTGACGTTGTAGATAATTACACCCATCAGGTTATTATTATTATTATTATTATTATTATTTAGGTGATTGATAGTATCAAAAATAGCCCACTGATTAAACGGATTGTAACAGATTATCACAGATTGATAGTATTAAAAACGGTTCTCGATACACGTCACTTCGAGTAGCGAAGCATATCGAGAAGTTTTGCTTCATTTCATTTCGTAAAAAACACTCGAACTGACATTGTAGATAATTACACCCATCAGGTTATTATTATTATTATTATTATTTGGTTGATAGCAAAACAAAAAAAGCCCAAACCGCACTACACGGAATGGACTTTAATTTTGTTCAACTTCAAATCATTGCAATTCAAGTCAAACTAATGTTTGCGCTTCTTAATTATACATTTGAGTAGCATTGATATTATAAAACTGACTGTTGCTCCAATCGCGGCCAACACCGCAGTTCTCAAAATATCGTCCGAATTTAAATTCGGTACCAAACTCAAAAAGACACCGCCAGCGGTATTTATTTTGGTGGAAATATCAATATGCATTGATTTTACACTTTGCTATCGGCAGCCCTAATTCCTGTCGCAGGAGTAAGGGCATCTTCATTGCCTGTGGTTATCTGGCTTACTGCCGAAAGTACGCCGCCTACAACAGTTAAATAACCGGCAACGGAGCCCAAGACAACAGGCAACGCAATGGGTGCGGCCAGAATAGTTCCGCCCACTGCTACCAATGCCAATCCAATATTTCGAAGCACTTTGAAAAATTTTGGCGTTGGAGCTTTCGCTCTTTTTACTATATTCATAATTACAATTTTAAGACCTGCTCGCTGCAGGCTGGTTGAACAATTAAACACACGTCTTCCTCCCGGTCTAACCTTTTATAAATTGACTCTTTTAATTTATAAAAGGCGCTTCGTGACATCAAACCTAAACCTGCTCCCGAAATTTTCGTTACGGGAGCGATACAGCCCTTTAATTCTAAAAGGGCATTGTTTGCCGGATGAATCAGAATCCCTTTTCTGTTTTCCACATTCATCACTTCCAAATGCCACTTAAATTTGTCGCTGTACCGCTTTCTGATACAATATTTCCCTTCCGGAATGCAAGAAACTTTCTTCTCATTTTTCTTCCATGGCAATTCAATGGTGTTGCAAATAAATTTACCCTCGCATTCGAGTTTACCATTTGTTCCATCAGGGAAATAAGTTCTGGATAGTACTATAACCATTTTACAATCCGCTTACTAAAACCAAAGCCAATGGATTGTAAGCCCCATTTTTCAATGGATACATTCGGCCATTCACTTCTTGATAATACTCCACTCCAAGTGCCAAAAACAGGGGACTTACGCTGTTTGGATCTACGGCATTCAACTGCTGGATAACAGCCGTAGGCGTGTTGTCCCAAGGAATTATTGCCGTTTCTGAACTTGCCACAACAAAAGTTTCTGCTTCAAAATTAATAGCAGCACCAGCTGAAATAATTTTAAAATGGCTTGTTCCTCCTGGAGCTGCAATCATATTCGCTGGAACAAAGGATGCCAAATCAACCGAAATTTCACCGGTAACCCGATCAATTGTCCCAACAAAAGGAGCAAATAGACTGGTTCCCAATTTCCCACCAATATTGAACTCAAAGCCCGCAAGCAATTCCGCCTCACCATCAATTACATTACGCAATCCACGTTCATTTACTAAATCTGCTTGGATTACTTTAATCATGGACTGGGTCAAACGGCTCACCATTCTATTGTCGGCCGTATTTAAAAGTAACGTTCGAAAGGCGGTTCGCAACGTTTTCCCTGCCTTGCCTGCCCTGCCAAATTCAGCGCCATTCTCACGTGTTCGTTGAAACGCCGGATCACTTGCAATTCTACTGGCTTCAATTCCGCCTTTCTCCCGAGCCAAATGCCCGTCTTTGGTTTTGTAAAAAGTAATATCCCCGATAGTCCCTTTTAATTTAATAATCCCTTTCTGTCTTGCCATAATTTGTTAAAATTTAAATTTAAAATAATCCAACTACTCTCTCATTCCGAATATTCGTTGCAACTAAATCTTGAATGATTTTAAACAAAGTTTTCATTAATTAATCCACATTTCAAAAAGCCAGCGTCCATAACGGTACTAAAAGGTACATAATTACCTACTTTAGTCACTTATTAAACAATTGTTTTTCATATATTTACAAAAGTAAAACCCAATATTGTGGCAAATAAGAACAATAGGGGCAGCTAATACATTAAAACAAGAAGTGTGATTGCAAGTAACATCAGGGTATGTATTTATCCAAAAGATGTACAACGGATTACAGGTAAAACATACCGACAAGCAAGGTTGTATCTGAATAAGATCAAAACCAACTTGAATAAAGAACCACACCAACTAATTTCCATTGAGGAATTTTGTGTGTATTCAGGGCTTCAAATGGAACATGTGGTACGTTGTATAGTCGGATAAAGGTTTAAGGCAATTAAAAGAGTCTGCACCACTTCCGAAATCGAGCGATACGGGTTCAATAAGAAGTTCAGCAAGTTGTTCAAATAATAGTTCTCTCCCATAAATTCATCTTGATGCAATAACTTTTTAATACAACGAAACTATTTTGCTATTGCAGCATACAGAATAGCAAGTTATGCAGAAGGACTCCCTAACCAATTTATTTACCATTCATCATAAAAGAATAGAATAATGTATGTTATTATGAACAAAAAAGCTCAATTTGCACCCGGTAATAAACATTCATGAAATGAATACAAAAAACAAGAACTCAATTTTAGTCACCTGGTATCGCTCAGCAAAAATGGAATAGAAGTAATGGTTTATATGACTTTAATTGTATCGATGCTTATCTTAATTTATAAAAAAGCCAATAACCTTGATTACAAAACAGTTAAGAGAAGATTTGTAATGGAACTAAGAGAACTTATTACAGCAATAATGATACTATTTTTAGGAGGGGATCCTTCAAAAGTCTTTAAAACATAAGTGGCCGGAATTTCTTCCGACCACTCGTAGACTAGGGGGACATCTTTTTTATTTCTAATTTCTTTCTTTTTAAGAAATTCTTGAACCTCTTTTTTACTAACTTCCTTTACTCTTTTAAAGAAAATCAATTGTTGAAATATTAAAATATCTGCAATACAATATATGTTACGATCCCAAATGTAGAATTTTATTTGCCAGAATTTAGCACTTTTTCAATGTCATTATAAGTCGCAACTATATATTCAATATTCGGATTGTCATTATGATAGAGGAATGAAGTATATAAATTATAATTTATTCCTTCAGAATCAAAGGATATAATATTATCAATTTTAGTAACAAATTGATTAAATGAGCTATTTCTATACCACCTATCAAAAACAGTAAAGCGAATTTTTCCTTTCCCGTGGTCGTCTGAGCAAATATAAATTAGAGAATTATTCATATTAGAAAAAAAAGCACAAACTATATTTTCAATAGTTTTGGACACCAAGTTGTCGAATGGCTCTAATTCATCGCTAACCTTTTCGATTACAATTTGATAAACATTTTCAATTAATATATCGCTAGCTGAAATAGAATTTAGAGTTTCATCCACTAAAAAAGCAATCCTATATAAAATATTATTTTTGGTGATAAAACTATAAGTGCTTGTGAATTCGTCGAAGGTATAACTATAGAGGTTTGGCAAACTTAATTCCTTTTTGAGTTAATGCTTCAATAGGAGTATTACCTTTCAAGAATGAACGAACCATTGACTTATCTGAAACCATTTTGGCTACAGATTTCATTATTGTTTCTTTATTGATAACTTTCTTGTTCATTTTACAAAGATATTACAACATTCACAAAGTTAATTAACATCTCCATCACTTATTTTTATAATTAAATCATTCATTATAAGCACTCTCTATTACTTAAAAGCATGTTCTTCTAAAATTTCTTTATCAATAGTAACTTTCCATCCCTCAAATATAGAACGGGCAATAGTGTTTTTTTTGTAATGTAACAGTTGAAATATTCTGGTAATTAACCGCGTAGCACACGCTACGTTTTATATCCTAATGTAAATAGGCACTCGTCGCAGGCAAGCACCAGATTGTAGTTTCAAACTAGGACGAGAGGGATAAAAAAGAACGCAACGCTAACCTCCCTTAAAAAACGGGACTGTACTATTTTCTATTATTAACTAGTTGGATGTAATTCATTCTTGATTTTTTTTAACACATAGAAACATAGTTTTTTTTCGATTTTGAAAGTCGTTTCACTTTACACAAAGAAAACATAGCTATGTGAACCCAATAATTGGTCTATTCAACTCTTTTTTCTATGATTTTATGTGGTTAAATTTTATGTTTAGCGATTCAATGTCTTTTCTGTATAATTACTCCCAACTGGATATTATTATTTAGTCGATAGCAAAACAAAAAAGAGCCACTGATTATTCGGATTGTAACAGATTGTAACAGATTACCACAGATTAATATTATCAAAAATCCGCATTTATCCGTTGAATCTGTGTTAACTGTGTGCCATTTTCTGCTTGAGTCTGCTCAGTGGATAGTCCTATTTATTATCATTTAGGATATAGCAAAAAAAAAGCCCAAAGATTAAACTTTTGCGCACCTCTTTTCTTGTATTATTTTGGAAGTACAATTTCAGCTCTGAAGCCTTTATTGGTTTGAGAATCGAAAGTAAGCGTTCCATTTACGGCCTGAATACGGTTTTCGGCATTTTGAAGGCCATTTTTCAAAATTAGTTTTTCCGAGAAGCCTATTCCATTATCTGAATAGTCAATTTTTATCGTATGGTGTTCTGCATCGAAACCAATGACCACAAAACTGGCTTGGCTGTATTTTTTCATATTGATCATCAGTTCTTGCAAGACTCTTTGCAGCGCTATCTTTTTTTCGGTTTGCACTTTTGACCAGTCTATGGAATTTCCGTTTTTGATAATCACTTCGGTACTGTTGCTTTTGTAGCTACTTAACATTTGTTTTAAATTATGTTCAAAAGATGCTCCCGTTTCTATAGGGCTATTTTCTCTGGAGAAATTTCGTGTCCTGCCGTATATTTTGTCCAAATGGTCTAAAAGCGTTTCTTTTTTAATGGGATTTTGTAAATCTTGGGTTTCGGCAAAAGTCATCGCATAAAAAACATCATTGGCCAGTTCGTCATGGAGTTTTTTAGCAATTCTGGTTTCCGTATTATAACTCGCCTCGAAGCGTTCCCGTTTGGTTTTATTTTGGTAATAATTGACTAGCCCAACGACAGCGAAGAGCAACAAAATGAGTCCAAAAATGAGTAGGTACTTTTCGTTTTTTTGTGTTTCAAGTTGGAAGAGTGTTTCGGCTCTTTGTCCCTTGTATATTATATTTTCTAAAGTCGCTTTTCTGGAATCATACTTGATTTTAGCAAATTGATTTTTGGCATTGTTGCGCACTTTTTTAATACTGTCGTTTAGATTTATAAATAATGTGGCGTAACTATTTACTCCATTTTCTGGATTATGCGACATTAAAAAAGCCAAGGCTTCCAATCGTTCGTCTATGCTCTGATATTTTGTGGCTGCATTATACCCTTGCAGGGCATTCTCTTTAGATTTTTGATAGCTTCTATTTTTATAAAAATCAGCTAAATGCAAATAGCTTTCTATACTTCCATAGGAGTCTTTAATTTCGGTTCTGATTACTAAAGCCTGCTTCATTAATGCCAGTCCCTTTGGAATCTGATTGTCTTTGTAAAAAGCAAATCCCAGATTGTCATTAATTCTAGCTTTTTTATTCTGAAGCGTATCTAAAAAATGGGATTTCACATATGGTTCTAAAATTTTTATCGCTTTTCTATACTTTTTTTGCTCTATATAAACTGTGGCAATATTATTGAGAGCTGTAAATCTAGATACAGAATCGTTGGCTGTTTTTAAAATGGTGGAATAATAACGAACGGCATCATCGTAATTCATCAGCTCTGCTGCTGCAATACCAAATAAATTATTTGCAGCCATTTGATATTGTAAATCATTATTTATATAGGGTAAAGCCTCCGTCAATGTTTCTTCACTGCTGTAATAATCACCGGAAGTCTGCTGAATATGAGCCATTCCAATAAGATTATAGGCAATGTAAGAGCTGCTGCCCTCCTCTTTAAATAATTCTGTAGATTTATTATAATAGTAGAAAGCACTATCTAATTTATTTTCGCTAGTAAAGGAATCTCCTAATGCTGAGTATTTCTGGCCTTGGATTTTTTTTGCGCTTACTTGTTTTTTAGAAGTATCAATAGTTGTATCTAAACGTTTTTGACACGATACGATAGAAAGCAAAAACATTAAAATTAATAACGGGGAACGCAACATATAAATTTTCTTTGCCCGAAATTAGTATTTAATTGTAAACAATGACTTATAATTTTGAATTTTTTGATGGTGCATACTAATTTGAAAAATACATCTTCAAAGGCTACGATAGTACTGCATTGCTATTGGAAAAAGTAAAACAAACTCAAACACCAGCCGCAGTATCAGCTGTACCGAATGAATTATAGCTGACGTTAGTTTTCATAGGATTTCTATAACAAAAACGAAAAAAAACATCCTGATAAAGAAAATGCAGCACAAATACCTTAATTGCGTATCAAAATCCTCAATAAAACTTATCTCTGAACACTGAGACTGGACACTAACCCCTGATTACTGAACGCTGAGACTGAGCAATAACCACTGATTACTGAGACTGAGCACTGAACACTGATCACTGAATACTGATCACTGGACACTGAGACTGAACACTGAGACTGGACACTAACCCCTGATTACTGAACGCTGAGGCTGAACGCTGAGACTGAGCACTAACCACTGATTACTGAGACTGAGCACTGAAAACTAATTAATGACCACTGAGACTGAGCACTGAATACTAATTACTGCACACTGAATACTGAACACTGAACACTGATCACTGAATACTGATCACTGGACACTGAGACTGAACACTAACCCCTGATTACTGAACGCTGAGACTGAACGCTGAGACTGAGCACTAACCACTGATTACTGAGACTGAGCACTGAAAACTAATTAATGACCACTGAGACTGAGCACTGAACACTGAATACTGAACACTGATCACTGAACACTGAACACTGAACACTGATCACTGAATACTGATCACTGGACACTGAGACTGAACACTGAGACTGATCATTAATTACTAATAACTTTTTTCTACCTTTGCATCATGTTTACACTTTTCAAATCAAAACCGGTACTAAAGGACCTCATTCCTGAGGGGCACATTGACATTCACTCGCATCTTTTGCCTGGCATTGATGATGGCGCGAGAAATTTTGAAGATACTTTACGCCTCACACAAGCGCTCCAAGGTTTTGGCGTTTCCCAGTTTATCACCACTCCACATATTATTCAATATGTTTGGGATAATACCCACGAGCAAATCCTATCTAAGAAAGCAACTACGGCTTTGGAATTGGAGAAAAATAATATTACTGTTCCTTTTAGCGCCGCCGCAGAATATTTGATGGATGATCAGTTTGTGCAGCTTTTTCAGTCACACGAATTACTGACGCTAAAAGATAATTATGTATTAGTTGAAATGTCTTATATCAATGCCCCAATCCAACTGTATTCTATATTATTTGACTTGCAGGTGGCGGGATATATACCAGTGCTAGCCCATCCAGAACGCTACTTATTTTATCATAACAATTTCAATGAGTACGTAAAACTAAAAAGAGCGGGGTGTTTATTCCAGCTAAATTTATTGTCGGTAGTGGGTTATTATGGCGCCGAAATTACTAAAATAGCCGAGCAACTTCTGGCAAAAGGAATGTACACTTATGTGGGTTCTGATGTGCATCACGACAAACACATTGCTTCATTTGATCAAAAAGTAAAACTAAAAGACTTGGTTCCACTAAAGGAAGCGATTGCCAACAATCAATTTTTTAAGGTTTAGTAGCTCATATTTTTTCCATTGCATTGGTTCGTAAGTTCCGATAGTTATCGGAATTAAAAATTGCAATTAGCTATTTTTGAAATCGTATTGCGAATAGTTGGTAAAAAATCTTCTCGATACATTTTTGGCTTATTGTAAGTTATTTTCAAAAGATAATTCTTCAAGCCAAAAACACTTGAAGAGACGAGCGTGAATTAGTAAAAAAATAGATACCGACAACATTTCTCATGCCTCATTAAGTAAAGTCTGCACCGAGTTTCTATCGAAGCGTCAGTTCGAGTGATTGAAAAGCTAAAAGTAGAAGTCCTGTAAAATAAAATCATGAAGCTTTTAAATCGTATCGAGAACAGTTTGAGTGATTGAAAAGCTAAAAGTAGAAGTATAGTAAAGTGAAATCATGAAGCTTTTAAATCGTATCGAGAACAGTTGTCCAAAAAAAACTTCTCGATACATTTTTGGCTTATGATGCTGTTTTTCCACATTATAATTCTTCAAGCCAAAAACACTCGAAGAGACGGGATTGAATTAATAAAAAAATAGATACCGACAACATTTCTCATGCCTCATTAAGTAAAGTCTGCACAAAGTTTCTATCGAAGCGTCAGTTCGAGTGATTGAAAAGCTAAAAGTAGAAGTCCTGTAAAATAAAATCATGAAGCTTTTAAATCGTATCGAGAACAGTTCGAGTGATTGAAAAGCTAAAAGTAGAAGTCCTGTAAAATAAAATCATGAAGCTTTTAAATCGTATCGAGAACAGTTCGAGTGATTGAAAAGCTAAAAGTAGAGGTAAAGTAAAGTGAAATCATGAAGCTTTTAAATCGTATCGAGAACAGTTCGAGTGATTGAAAAGACCTTAATTAAATTTTTTCTTGGCGAGATTCACCAAAGCATCAAAATCTCCATTAATTAAAGCTTCTTTTTTAGCTCTTGACCATTTTTTAATTTGTTTTTCCGTTTCTATGGCCAGATTAATATCTGTAAATTCACAATAAAACACCAACTGCAATGGTCTTCTACTACAAGTATAACTGTCAGGATAAAATCCCGAATCATGTTTGAAAATCCTACTTGTCAAATTACTAGTAACCCCAGTATAATAACTAGTATCAGAACATTTTAAAATGTAAACAAAGGATTGCTTCATAGTATCCGCTTTAAAAACAATTAGGAAATCATTATCCATAACGCAAGTTCATCTGTTTAGAAAACTGTCGCGATTTAAAGTGAAGATAATACTTTAAAACCTTTACTGTAAAATTTGATCAATAGCGATTGCAAAAAAAAACTTCTCGATACATTTTTGGCTTAGTGTAAGTTATTTTAAAAAGATAATTCTTCAAGCCAAAAACACTCGAAGAGACGACTGTGGTTTCAAAAAATAAGATAGGTGTCGACAACATTTCTCATGCCTCAATAAGTAAAGTCTGCACCGAGTTTCTATCGAAGCGTCAGTTCGAGTGATTGAAAAGCTAAAAGTAGAAGTCTTGTAAAATGAAATTATGAAGCTTTTAAATCGTATCGAGAACAGTTGGTCAAAAAAAACTTCTCGATACATTTTTGGCTAATTGTAAGTTATTTTCAAAGAATAATTGTTCAAGCCAAAAACACTCGAAGAGACGACTGTGGTTTCAAAAAATAAGATAGCTGTCGACAACATTACTCAAGCCTCATTAAGTAAAGTCTGCACCGAGTTTTTATAGAAGCGTCAGTTCGAGTGGTTGAAAAGCTAAAAGTAGAAGTCAAGTGAAGTGAAATCATGAAGCTTTTAAATCGTATCGAGAACAGTTGGTCAAAAAAATCTTCTCGATACATTTTTGGCTTATAATGCTGTTTTTCCACATGATAATTTTTCAAGCCAAAAACACTCGATGAGACGACTGTGGTTTCAAAAAATAAAATAGGTGCCGACAACATTTCTCAAGCCTCATTAATTGAAGTCTGCACCGATTTTCTATCGAAGCGTCAGTTCGAGTGATTGAAAAGCTAAAAGTAGAAGTCAAGTGAAGTGAAATCATGAAGCTTTTAAATCGTATCGAGAACAGTTGGTCAAAAAACTTCTCGATACATTTTTGGCTTAGTGTAAGTTATTTTCAAAAGATAATTCTTCAAGCCAAAAACACTCGAACAGACGAGCGTGAATTAGGAAAAAAATAGATACCGACAACATTTCTCAAGCCTCATTAAGTAAAGTCTGCAACGAGTTTTTTATAGAAGCGTCAGTTCGAGTGATTGAAAAGCTAAAAGTAGAAGTCAAGTGAAGTGAAATCATGAAGCTTTTAAATCGTATCGAGAACAGTTGGTCAAAAAACTTCTCGATACATTTTTGGCTTAGTGTAAGTTATTTTCAAAAGATAATTCTTCAAGCCAAAAACACTCGAACAGACGAGCGTGAATTAGGAAAAAAATAGATACCGACAACATTTCTCAAGCCTCATTAAGTAAAGTCTGCAACGAGTTTTTTATAGAAGCGTCAGTTCGAGTGATTGAAAAGCTAAAATTAGACGTCACGTAAAATGAAATCATGAAGCTTTTAAATCGTATCGAGAACAGTTGGTCAAAAAAAACTTCTCGATACTTTTTTGGCTAATTGTAAGTTATTTTCAAAGAATAATTGTTCAATCCAAAAACACTCGAAGAGACGACTGTGGTTTCAAAAAATAAAATAGATACCGACAACATTTCTCATGCCTCATTAAGTAAAGTCTTCACCGAGTTTTTATCGAAGCGTCAGTTCGAGTAATTGAAAAGCTAAAAGTAGAAGTCAAGTGAAGTGAAATCATGAAGCTTTTAAATCGTATCGAGAACAGTTGGTCAAAAAAACTTCTCGATACATTTTTGGCTTATTGTAAGTTATTTTCAAAAGATAATTCTTCAAGCCAAAAACACTCGAAGAGACGAGCGTGAATTAGAAAAAATATAAACATCGACGACATTACTCAAGTCTCATTTAGTCTAGCCTACCCAAAGTTTTTTATAGAAGCGTCGGTTCGAGTGATTGAAAAGCTAAAATTAGACGTCACGTAAAATGAAATCATGAAGCTTTTAAATCGTATCCAGAACAGTTGGTCAAAAAAACTTCTCGATACATTTTTGGCTTATTGTAAGTTATTTTCAAAAGATAATTCTTCAAGCCAAAAACACTCGAAGAGACGAGCGTGAATTAGAAAAAATATAAACATCGACGACATTACTCAAGTCTCATTTAGTCTAGCCTACCCAAAGTTTTTTATAGAAGCGTCGGTTCGAGTGATTAAAAAGCTAAAATTAGACTTCACGTAAAATGAAATTATGAAGCTTTTAAATCGTATCGAGAACAGTTGGTCAAAAAACTTATCGATACATTTTTGGCTTAGTGTAAGTTATTTTCAAAAATAATTTTTCAAGCCAAAAACACTCGATGAGACGACTGTGGTTTCAAAAAATAAAAAAGGTGCCGACAACATTTCTCAAGCCTCATTAATTGAAGTCTGCACCGAGTTTCTATCGAAGCGTCAGTTCGAGTGATTGAAAAGCTAAAAGTAGAAGTCAAGTGAAGTGAAATCATGAAGCTTTTGAATCGTATCGAGAACAGTTGGTCAAAAAACTTCTCGATACATTTTTGGCTTATGATGCTGTTTTTCCACATGATAATTCTTCAAGCCAAAAACACGCGAAGAGACGAACGTGAATTGGGAAAAACATCAGCATCGACGACAATACTCAAGCCTATTCAAGCGAAAACTACTCTAAGTTTTTTATAGAAGCGTCGGTTCGAGTGATTGAAAAGCTAAAATTAGACGTCACGTAAAATGAAATTATGAAGCTTTTAAATCGTATCGAGAACAGTTGGTCAAAAAAAACTTCTCGATACATTTTTGGCTTAGTGTAAGTTATTTTCAAAAGATAATTCTTCAAGCCAAAAACACTCGAAGAGACGGGATTGAATTAATAAAAAAATAGATACCGACAACATTTCTCAAGCCTCATTAAGTAAAGTCTGCAACGAGTTTTTTATAGAAGCGTCAGTTCGAGTGATTGAAAAGCTAAAAGTAGAAGTCAAGTGAAGTGAAATCATGAAGCTTTTAAATCGTATCGAGAACAGTTGGTCAAAAAACTTCTCGATACATTTTTGGCTTAGTGTAAGTTATTTTCAAAAGATAATTCTTCAAGCCAAAAACACTCGAACAGACGAGCGTGAATTAGGAAAAAAATAGATACCGACAACATTTCTCAAGCCTCATTAAGTAAAGTCTGCAACGAGTTTTTTATAGAAGCGTCAGTTCGAGTGATTGAAAAGCTAAAATTAGACGTCACGTAAAATGAAATTATGAAGCTTTTAAATCGTATCGAGAACAGTTGGTCAAAAAACTTCTCGATACATTTTTGGCTTATGATGCTGTTTTTCCACATGATAATTCTTCAAGCCAAAAACACGCGAAGAGACGAACGTGAATTGGGAAAAACATCAGCATCGACGACAATACTCAAGCCTATTCAAGCGAAAACTACTCTAAGTTTTTTATAGAAGCGTCGGTTCGAGTGATTGAAAAGCTAAAATTAGACGTCACGTAAAATGAAATTATGAAGCTTTTAAATCGTATCGAGAACAGTTGGTCAAAAAAAACTTCTCGATACATTTTTGGCTTAGTGTAAGTTATTTTCAAAAGATAATTCTTCAAGCCAAAAACACTCGAACAGACGAGCGTGAATTAGGAAAAAAATAGATACCGACAACATTTCTCAAGCCTCATTAAGTAAAGTCTGCAACGAGTTTTTTATAGAAGCGTCAGTTCGAGTGATTGAAAAGCTAAAAGTAGAAGTCAAGTGAAGTGAAATCATGAAGCTTTTAAATCGTATCGAGAACAGTTGGTCAAAAAACTTCTCGATACATTTTTGGCTTAGTGTAAGTTATTTTCAAAAGATATTTCTTCAAGCCAAAAACACTCGAAGAGACGAGCGTGAATTAGGAAAAAAATAGATACCGACAACATTTCTCCTGCCTCATTAAGTAAAGTCTGCAACGAGTTTTTTATAGAAGCGTCAGTTCGAGTGATTGAAAAGCTAAAATTAGACGTCACGTAAAATGAAATTATGAAGCTTTTAAATCGTATCGAGAACAGTTGGTCAAAAAAAACTTCTCGATACATTTTTGGCTAATTGTAAGTTATTTTCAAAGAATAATTGTTCAAGCCAAAAACACTCGAAGAGACGACTGTGGTTTCAAAAAATAAGATAGGTGTCGACAACATTTCTCAAGCCTCATTAAGTAAAGTCTGCTCAAAGTTTTTTGTCGAAGCGTCAGTTCGAGTGATTGAAAAGCTAAAAGTAGAAGTCAAGTAGAATGAAATCATGAAGCTTTTAAATCGTATCGAGAACAGGTGGTCAAAAAAACTTCTCGATACATTTTTGGCTTATGATGCTGTTTTTCCATATTATAATTCTTCAAGCCAAAAACACTCGAAGAGACGAGCGTGAATTAGGAAAAACATCAGCATCGACGACATTACTCATGCCTCATTAGGTAAAGTCTGCACCTAGTTTTTATCGAAGCGTCAGTTCGAGTGATTGAAAAGCTAAAATTAGACGTCACGTAAAATGAAATTATGAAGCTTTTAAATCGTATCGAGAACAGTTGGTCAAAAAAAACTTCTCGAAACATTTTTGGCTTATTGTAAGTTATTTTCAAAAGATATTTCTTCAAGCCAAAAACACTCGAAGAGACGAGCGTGAATTAGGAAAAAAATAGATACCGACAACATTTCTCCTGCCTCATTAAGTAAAGCCTGCTCAAAGTTTTTTATAGAAGCGTCGGTTCGAGTGATTGAAAAGCTAAAAGTAGAGGTAAAGTAAAGTGAAATCATGAAGCTTTTAAATTGTATCGAGAACAGTTCGAGTGATTGAAAAGCTAAAAGTAGAAGTCAAGTGAAGTGAAATCATGAAGCTTTTAAATCGTATCGAGAACAGTTCGAGTGATCGTGAAGCTAAACTTAAACTTGCAGTAAAATCATAATAAACAAATTCCGAAAGCTTTCGCTGGTAAAAAGAATCGAGTGTTTTTTCACAAACCTTAAAACAATAAAAAGTCTGTAAAGAAAGAATTCTTTGCAGACTTTTTATCTAAACCCAATCTATATTCTTATTTATCCAATAATTGAAAAGTAGAATTCATACTTACAAATTCAGGGACGATTTTCTTCATTTGAAGTACGATATCGTCATTACCAAAAAAGTTAGCCTTATGAATCAGCTCTTCAATATCGAAATTTAAATTCTCAAATTCATCGTGAATTTCCTGTGCAATCATAATTTTCTCATGATAGGTAGGCAAGGTTTTGGAAGTATCATTCAGCAATTCTTCATATAATTTTTCCCCTGGACGCAAACCAACTATTTCAATCTTGATTTCCTTATCAGGTACAAATCCTGCCAACTTGATCATCTTATTGGCGAGATCTATAATTTTAACTGGTTTCCCCATGTCAAAAATATAAATTTCTCCTCCGTTACCCATAGCTCCTGCTTCCAAAACCAACTGGCAAGCTTCTGGTATAGTCATGAAATACCGAATTATGTCAGGATGCGTAATGGTAACCGGTCCGCCTTCGGCAATTTGTTTGGTAAATAAAGGCACCACTGATCCATTAGAACCCAAAACATTTCCGAAACGAGTGGTGATGAATTTTGTAGTCGTTTTATCTTCTGAATTCTGATTTTTAGACTGTAAAGATTGTACGTATTTTTCGGCTATCCTTTTACTGGCCCCCATCACATTACTGGGATTAACGGCTTTATCAGTAGAAACCATTACGAACTTTTTAACTTTATACAAACACGACAAATCAGCTATATTCTTGGTTCCCTCTATATTAGTAAGAATGGCCTGAGAAGGATTTTCCTCCATCAATGGTACATGTTTATACGCAGCAGCATGAAAAACAACTTGCGGCATATACGTTTTAAAAACCCGGTCCATCGCCTCTTTATTTCTAATATCAGCAACTACTGTTCTTATTTTTGCATTTGTGTTTATACTTTCTGTCTCTAATTTCAAGTGGTGCAACGGGGTTTCAGCCTGATCGACCAGAATAATTTTCTTTGGATTAAAAACCAGCACTTGTCTTACAATTTCACTTCCTATTGATCCTGCCGCACCTGTAATCAAAATAGTTTTATCTTTCAATTGCTTCGAAATTGACTTACTGTCGAGAACAATTGGTTTTCTTTCGAGAAGATCTTCAATTTGTATCGTTTTTACTTTTTGAGAAATCTCTTTCTGATTTTCCCAATTGGTAATTAAGGGAACATTATATACTTTGTAATTGAATTCCAGACATTGATCTATAATAATCAATTGTTCTTCTTTAGATAAACTTTTGTCAGCAATAATAACGCCTTCGGCACCTATCGAACGCATTAAAGTGGGTAATTTTTTCTTTTGAACCAAAATGGGTAAATCCAGCATCCTTTTGGAAGCATTTTGATTATTCCTGTCTACAAACCCAACAATTTTAAATCGGGTTGGTGTTTCAAACTTCAAAGCATTCGCTACTGATATCGCATTGGCATCCGTACCGTAAATGATAGTTCTTATCAGTTTTTCGGTTCCAATTTCTGAAAAATAAAGCTCGAACGTTTGTTTTATTATAACCCTATATACAAACAATCCGCAAAAAGAAAGCACTATATTTATAAAAAAAGCTGTGTTTAAAAATGCTTTTTGGCCATATAAAAACTCGTATGAAAAATTAAAAAAAAGAAAGATAACGAGCACCGCCATTTGCGAAAACAACAGCTTCACGGCATCAATATATGAAGAGTGCCTAATAATTCCTGAATAGGTCCTGAATAACCAAAAAAAGAAAATATTTACTATAAAAAAAGATAATACAAAGACAATACTATGCGGTGTGATAATATAATCTAGTCCTGTTCCTCTAAAAATTAGGATCGTAAAAAAAAACGACAATAGCAGAACAGAGAAATCTATCATCACAATTATCCACCGGGGTAAATAACCTAAATTACGAATACTGAATTTTAAATTTTTCCTTGAAAAAAAAGGAGAAGTTAAGGGCTCTGAATCAAAATATTTATTAGTACTCAAAGTATTTATTTTTAAGATTAATGCCTTTTAGTACCCCAAAAATAACATTTAATGAATGGAAAAAAAAATCTAATTGATTCAATTTAATTTAATATTTAAAAAAACAAAAAAAGAGATGGGTTACATCTCTTATTATCAGTCAAAAACTATATCATATTCAGGAATTAAAAGCCTTTTTTATTTCTTGAATAATTTAAAAATAACTGCTCTTATCCTGCTTTGATCCTCCAGTGAAAGCTGGGGGCCGGAAGGCAAACAGAGGCCATTATCAAACAGAGTTTCGGCAACTGTAGTACCAAAATAAAGATACTGACTAAAAATAGGTTGCAAATGCAAAGGTTTCCACAACGGTCGTGATTCAATATTCTCTTCAGCTAGTGCCAATCGTACCATTTCTCTATCTATTCCACTGGTTTCCAAAGGATGTATTAAAATAGTAGTCAACCAATAATTTGCAAAAAAATTATCATTAGGCACGATAAAAACGCTGATTCCTTCTATATTTTTAAATAAATCGACATAAAATTCATGTATCGCTCGTTTTAATACAATATGATCATTCAACACTTCCATTTGTCCGCGACCAATACCGGCACAAATGTTACTCATTCGATAATTATATCCAATCTCACTGTGCTGATAATGCGGTGCCTTATCCCTAGCTTGTGTGGCTAAAAAAATAGTTTTCTCCTTAATTACTTTGGACTTAACTACAACAGCTCCACCGCCTGAGGTAGTAATTATTTTACTCCCGTTAAAAGATAAAACGCCTATATCTCCAAAAGTCCCACACATTTGCCCCTTATAACTACTCCCTAGCGCTTCTGCACTGTCTTCAAGAATAGGAATTTCATATTTATTGGCAAGCGTTCTCACTTCATCAATTTGATACGGTATTCCGTATAAATGAACTGCTATTATTGCTTTGGGTCTTTTTCCTTTGGCCAAACTATCTACAATAGCTTCTTCAAGAGCAATTGGACATAAATTCCAAGTTTCAGGCTCACTATCAATAAAAACAGGAGTGGCACCCAGATAAATAATGGGATTGGCGGAAGCCGAAAAAGTCATGCTTTGGCATAGAACCAAGTCTCCTGTCTGCACTCCCAGGAGAATCAAACCAAGATGTATGGCTGCAGTACCAGAATTTAAAACGGCAACATGTCCAGAACCCAAATAATTTTCGAGATCTTGCTCTAAAAAAGTCAAATTCGAACCCACTGGAGCTATCCAATTAGTGTCAAATGCTTCCTGTATGTATTTAAGTTCACTTCCCCCCATGTGCGGAGTCGAAAGCCAGATTTTATCTTTTGACATATTCATCAAAAATATGGAATTTATGGTAAGTTAAAATAAGAAAAATTTCGCTAGCGTTGTAGCTTTCCTTAAGATAGACTCCTTTACAATCGTATTATTCTTTAATTCAACAATGGTTTTCAAAAGGATAATCGTCAGTTCGAGGCAGAATTTTTTGCAAAAAAAGCAATATAAAATAACATTTAAAATTTTGAATCGGTTTAGCCAAATCGCTATTATTTACGAGACCCAAACGTCCTTCGCATCCGCAGTCGAGCGTCAAATATTTGAAGGATGCGTAAAAAGAAAAGCTGTCTGAGGACGAAGGACGAGTTTTTTTCTTTTAGCATTCGAAAATAAATTTGACCGACGAGGGTGTGTAGACTTGATTTTTTTGTTTCTTTTTTGATCAAGCAAAAAAGAAAATTATAATTCCTGGAAACCAAAATTACTTACCTTTAAAAAAGCGTCATTGGTAGTGATTTTTAAAGCTTAACTAAACCACTATGGAAGGAAAGTCCATATATTTGGTTTGGCCGACTGAAAGTCTGTACTGTTAAAATTTTACCACGACCCGAGCGATAGCGAACAGACGAAGTAATTACACAAATTTTCACAAATTAATTCGTGCTAATTTGTCTAATTTGTTGTAGAAAATAGTTGCAGAAGCTAAAGCTAAATGCACTAGAGTGCATAGTTTTAACTATTTTTGTGACCAATAAAAAAAACACTAATCGCTTACTTTTAGGGTTTTTAAGTTGTTTTCAAAGGGACGTTTCGATAAAAACACAGGGCAAATTACAATAATTATACCCAACCTTTTTGTTTTACCTACTTCCAAAAACAATAAACTCAACGGTCTTTAAAATAATCATGAGGTCTCCCCAAAAACTTCGGTTGTAATAATAGGCTAAATTCAGTTTTACTTTATCGGGAAAAATAATAGTATCATTACTAATCAAAGGATTTTCCTGTTGTTCCAAGAAGTGTTGCTCCTGGCTGTATTTCAAAGCCGCCGGACTGGTCAAACCAGGTTTTAATTCCAATATTTTTCGGTTCTCTCCTTCCAATACGTCATAATAACCGGGTAAATCGGGTCTTGGCCCTACTATGCTCATTTCTCCTTTCAAAACATTCAACAGTTGTGGCAACTCGTCTAATTTATATCTTCGAAGTAGTTTACCTATGCTGGATATGGTCCTCTTTTCTGAAGCTAAGTCAACTTGGATGGTACGAAGTTTATAAATTTTGAATTTGGCGCCGTATTGACCAATTCGCACTTGTAGAAAAATTCCATTGGTATGTGTGTCAATAATTGCCAGTAGCCAGGCGATTATTAGTACCCAAAAAAATAAAAGGAGTATAATCAGTGAAAAAAGGATATCGAAAATTCGCTTCGTCATACCTTTAAAAGTTTAAATTGCAATAAAAATTGCGATAGATAAAGCAAATCCTAAGAATTTGAACTAAGAATTTCTTAGCATCAATTGACGAACAATTACACCGCGAACCATTAAATAAACAAGGGTTAACAGCAGTAAAATTCCCCCAGCAAAATATAAAGACATCACGCCCTTACCATCCGTATAGATAACAATTGCGTTGATTCCCAATTGAAGTACAGCATAAATAACAGACACTAAAACATGGGAATATCCTTTTTCATTGGCCAAATATTGGTACAAATGAGAACGATGCGGTTGAAAAATATTTTCTCTTTTTATTAATCTATTTATAATAGTGATGATTGCATCAATTCCGTAAACAGAAAAGAAAAGGATGTAGGCAAATTGTCCCGTTCCAATTATTGTTTTTATCATCAAGTAGCCCAAGAAGAGTGCCATACTGATGCTTCCCACGTCACCTGCAAATGTTTTGGCTTTTTTTCGAACATTAAACAGTCCAAAAACAAAACAGGATAATCCCATGGTAATCAATAAGGGTAAACTCGCTTCATTTATAGGTAAAAAAGCGAAACTTACAATGGCTATAAGTGCGTATAAAACGGTTATTCCATTGATCCCATCCATGAAATTAAAGGCATTCACCCACCCTATCATTAATACAAACACAATGGGAAGCACCCATAATGCTTGAGAAAACAAGTTTAAATCATAAAAAACCAAACCTACGGCAATAACATGTGATGCAAATCTTGGCAACTGGGATAAGGGCTTGATGTCGTCGATAAAACTTACGACCGCAACCACTAGTACTGCCAGTGTAACTGGCCACGAAACGTATCCCAAAAAAAAAGCGATACTGATGGCTATCGGAAAAATAATCCCACCACCTCTTAAAGTAATGGTAGTATGGGAGGACCTGGAATTGGGTTTGTCTATAATATTGTATTTATCTGCAATTTTGAAATAAATAAGTTCAATACCAATCAATAAAAATAGTAATGCAATATAAACCATATTTTTTAACGCTATATAATAATCTCAAACCGAAAACTGAAAAACGGAGCACTGAACACTAATCCCTGCAAACTGCTACTGAATACTGATCTCTGAACACTGAACACTGAACACTAAAACCTACAATTTATACTTCAACAATCCCAAAAGATACGCTCCATATCCCGATTTTATCAATGGCTCAGCCAGGTCTTTTAGTTGTTGTTCGGTTATGAAACCTTGTCTCCAAGCAATTTCTTCTATACAACCTACTTTCAAACCTTGGCGCTCTTCAATAACCTGAACGAATTGTCCTGCCTGCATTAAGCTGTTAAAAGTTCCGGTGTCTAACCACGCAGTTCCTCTACTAAGAATACCTACTTTCAATGTCCCTTTTTCTAAATATACCTTGTTAACATCCGTGATTTCATATTCACCTCTTGGACTTGGCTTAATATTTTTAGCAATTTCCACCACCGAATTATCATAAAAATACAAACCCGGTACGGCATAATTTGATTTGGGTTCCGTTGGTTTTTCTTCAATCGAAAGTGCTTTCATGTTTTTGTCAAATTCCACCACACCATATCGTTCCGGATCCGAAACGTGATAGGCAAAAACAACTCCACCATCGGGTTGCGTATTGGATTTCAACAATTCATCCATATTGGATCCAAAGAAAATATTATCACCTAAAACTAGCGCCACACTGTCTTTCCCTATGAATTCTTCTCCAATAACAAATGCTTGTGCCAGCCCATTTGGAATAGCTTGCTCTGCGTAACTAAATTGACAGCCTATTGCAGTTCCGTCTCCCAATAATTTTTTGAAATTAGGCAAATCGTGAGGTGTCGAAATTATTAATATTTCATTTATCCCCGCCATCATCAAAGTAGATAATGGATAATAAATCATGGGTTTGTCATAAACAGGCATCATTTGCTTGCTCATGGCAAGTGTCAGAGGATGCAAACGGGTTCCGGACCCTCCAGCTAATATAATTCCTTTCATAGTTATGCTAATTTTACGAATTAATTCGAATTTTTCAAATTAATCATCCTTTTATAAGTTAATGAAGGCATGCCGAAATTGATCAACATGCCTAATTCCACATTTGTACATTTTAAATAATTTTTCAATTGTGCATAAAATGTGATTGGTATTTGTGATACTGCTTTTATTTCCAAAATAATTGTATCATAGCAAACAAAGTCTGATCTATATTGCTTTTTCAATTTCTGATTGTCGTAATATAAGTCCAATTTCACTTGCCTTTTAAACGGAATTTTTTGAATTTGAAATTCTTTTTCCAATGCTTCTTCATAGACTGCCTCCAAGAATCCTGCCCCTAATGAACGATGAACTTTCATGCAAGCCCCAATGATGACGAAGCTTTCTTCTTTGTAAAGTATTTTATTTGTAGCATCCATTAGTGAAATTCGGATTAATTCGAATTAATTCGTGTACTGTTTTTCGTAATAAGTGGCATACTCCCCAGAAGTTATATTATTTAACCACGTTTCATTATCCAAATACCAGTTTACAGTTCTTTCCAATCCTTGCTCAAAAGTAACAGAAGGTTTCCATCCCAGTTCCTTATTAATCTTTGAGGCATCGATGGCATATCTCAAGTCATGCCCCGGACGGTCTTTTACATAGGAAATCAGTTGTTCAGAAGTGCCTGCTGCTCTTCCTAATTTCTCATCCATTATTTTACACAGCAATTTCACCAAATCAATGTTTTGCCATTCGTTAAAACCCCCAATATTATAAGTATCGTGATTTTTTCCTTCATGAAAAACTAAATCAATCGCAACGGCATGGTCTTCCACAAAAAGCCAATCGCGGGTATATTTCCCGTCACCATAAACTGGCAAAGGTTTGTTTTGAATAATATTATTGATAAATAACGGAATTAATTTTTCAGGAAAATGAAAAGGACCGTAATTATTGGAACAATTAGTCAGTACATAAGGCAAACCATAGGTTTCTCCATACGCTCTGACAAAGTGGTCTGAACTGGCTTTAGAAGCGGAGTAAGGAGAATTGGGATCATAAGCAGTAGTCTCAGTAAACAATCCTTCGGAGCCTAAACTGCCATAAACCTCATCAGTACTAATGTGATAAAATCGTTTCCCTTCCATCTTATCTTTCCAAATCATCTTGGCAGCGTTCAATAAATTCACGCTACCAATCACATTAGTCTTTACAAATGCTAATGGATCAGTAATGGAACGATCCACATGCGATTCAGCAGCTAAATGCAATACTCCATCAAATTGATGTTCCATAAAAAGTGCATCAATAAAATCGGCATCAACGATATCCCCTTTTATAAAAGTATAATTGGGTGCAGCCTCAATGTCTGTTATATTTTCTAAATTCCCGGCATAAGTCAGTGCATCCAAATTAAAAATCTGATACTCCGGATATTTGTTTACAAAACGTCTCACGACATGCGAGCCAATAAATCCTGCTCCTCCAGTAATTAATATTTTTTTCATTTTATTACACTTTTTTATTTCTATTCTTTTTCAGAAATTAAAACATTAATATCCTTTGAAATTTTGTATTCCTAATCACAATTTTTAGCCGTAAACTTCTTTACAACGTCAAACCTTAAACTTCAAACCTTTTAAACTTTAAACCTTAAAAATTTACCCTTTCAGCAATTCCATACATTTTCTTAAACTCGCTTTATAATCAGGCACTTCAACACCATATGCATTTGCTATTTTACTTTTATCCAATAAAGAATAGGCAGGTCGTTTCGCCGGTGTAGGATAAGCTGATGATGGGATTCCACTGACATTACAGTCAAAATGGCCAATTTCTTTAATTGCTAAAGCGAATTCGGACCAACTAATTTCTCCTTCATTTGAAAAATTATAAATACCGGGTTGCCACTTACTATGGGTAACAATAGTCATGATGGCTTGCGCCAAATCGGCCGCATAGGTTGGACTTCCGACCTGATCATTGACCACATTCAAAGTGTCTCTTTCTTGCATCAGCCGAGACATGGTTTTCACAAAATTATTCCCAAAGTTACTGTAGACCCATGAAGTTCTTATAATGATGGCATTTGGATTAGCCTCCAAACAAGCCTTTTCTCCTGCTAATTTTGTTGCACCATATACATTGATAGGATTTGTTTTTGCTTCCTCAGTCAAGGCAGTGGCGGACGTACCGTCAAAAACATAATCAGTAGAAACATGAATTAATTTTGCATTATTTTCTTTGGCATAGGTGGCGATTATTGCCACAGCCAAATGATTTACGGCATCCGCTAAATCGTTTTCAGTTTCTGCCTTATCGACTGCTGTGTACGCACCGCAATTCAAAATAATATTCGGTTTTATCTTTTCTAACTGATTTCCCAAAACTGACAAATCATCTAATGAAACTTGCGTTCTGTCGGCAAAAAACCATTCAAATTGACCATAATTTTTGGACAACACCTCCAATTCCGAACCCAATTGTCCGGTTGCTCCTGTTACTAAAATTTTTTTCATTATTTGTGTAGTATGCTTTCGTCTTATTTTTTAGCACGAAACAGTATCGTTTTTTTTATTTTTTTTCTATTTCTCTCTTTTGAATTTCCTTTGTTCTTTGCGTTTAACAACAGGTGACACAGACTTTGCATTATTTGCATCTTTTCTGCGGACTTTGCGGTTAAAAATGCTCAATCCAACCGACAACTTTAAACCTTAAACTTTAAACTCTTTTCAAAACTCCCAATCAATTGCATCAAACCCCGGCAATACCAAATCCTTTTCGGAAACAATCACTTCACTTGGATTTATCTGCCAATCGATTGCCAAAGTAGGGTCATCAAAGCGAATCCCTCTTTCGCTGTCTTTATGGTACAATTGGTCCACCTTGTAAAGGACAGAAGCCGTTTCGCTTAACACCGAAAAACCATGAGCAAATCCGTGAGGAACCATCAATTGCTTTTTATTGTCCGCACTCAAAACCACACTGAAATGCTTTCCATAAGTCGCTGAATTTTTACGCAAGTCTACGGCAACATCTAAAATTTCTCCCTCTAATACACGGACTAATTTAGCTTGCGCAAAAGGATTAATCTGTAAATGCAAACCGCGAATCACGCCCCTTTGCGAGAACGATTGGTTGTCTTGTATAAATTGATACATGATCCCGTTTTCATGGAACTTGGCTTGGTTGTAGGCTTCAAAGAAATAACCACGCTCGTCATTAAAAACAGTTGGTGTTATAATTAATAAATCTTTTATGGCTGTTTTTTCAATGGTCATTGTATTATTTTATTTTATTAAAACTAAGGTTACTTTCGTTTGTGCAATTATTTATTAGACAAAAAAAGAGAATTATTGTTTAGTCTGGCAAATACTATGCTTTTATTTTTTAAATGAATCAAATGTTTTTAACAAACCTTCTTTGGATTCAATGGGCAAAGGCTTCCCGATTGCAATTACAATTTTTTGATTGCTAACTACATAATTTTCTGTCAATTTCTGTAAACGTTCGGAATTGAGTGGTAGATGCAAAGTATCACCTAGTTTGGCAATTTTTCGTATCCAAGAAGAACGGATATTCAAAATCTTATTTTTCTTTCCTAAACTTTGCCCTAATAAGTGAATTAATTCATTGGTAGATAGCGCTTCAATGTCTGAAACATTATAAATCCCAGAAGGAACCGCCTCATTCTCCAATAATTCTTTTATTACAAAACAAAGATTTTCGACACTCAGGAACGAACGCTCATTTTTGAATTCCCCTAATGGCCATGGTAATCCTTTGGAAACTAATTGATACAACACATTCAAATTTCCTTTGTTGCCGGGTCCATGAATCATACAGGGTCGTAAGATGTAAACTCTTTTCCCTAATGGTAATTCCTGAGATTCTACATACTGTTCTGCCTGCTGTTTGGATATGCCATAATGAGTTTTTGGATTCGGAACAACATCTTCCGTTAAGATTCCCTGCACTGTATCAGCAACTGCTTTCACTGTGCTTAAAAATATAAAAACGGTGGCATCTGATTGTAGGAAAGCGTCAAACACTTGTTTGGTTAATTCATAATTAGCCTCATAATAATCGGATGGATTAGAAACCTTTTTTAAATCGTGTGCTTTGCTGGCCAAATGAATAACCGCATCTGCCTTCAAATTAAATGCCTGATTAGGAATATAACGAACACTAATAGCGCGTATATCATATAATCCTTTCAGATACTGCTGAAGATTCTGTCCCACAAAGCCTGAGGCACCTGTTATTATAATTGTATTTCGCATTAATTAGTATATAAACGTAAATAAGCTTCTGACATCTTCTCTCTCGAAAAAAGTTTCACCCTTTCTAAAGCATTTGCGGAAAAAAGTTCATACAATGGTTTATCATTTATTATTTTTTCTATTGCCAATTGTAAAGCTGTCGCATTTTCCGGTTCCACTGTAATTCCGGAATAATCGTGTAAGGAAACAAAAGGAACACCTGAATCTAAACGAGTATTGATTACTGGCAGCCCATTTGCCATTGCTTCCAATTGAACAACGCCAAAAGCTTCTGCTTCGTTAATACTAGGCAAAATAAATAAATCGGAAGAAAGATATACCTGCGCTAATTTTTCGTCATTTGCGTTGGCAATGAAACAAACTTTATCTCTGATCTTTAAGCGGTCTACTAATTCTTCTAAATTTGCCTGCTCTTCGCCATTACCAACAACAGTTAGTTTTACATTCAAAGTCTCGATTGCCTTTATTAAATATTCTACGCCTTTGTACTTCCTTAATTTTCCTACAAAAAGCAACTTAAAACATCGATTTTCGGGATATTTTTTGCGTTCAGACAAGCAATATTTGGGATCAAAACTCAGTGGAATAACAGTAACTTTCTCTCTGTATTTTTTTAAAATATCGGATGCTTCAAATAATTGCGGTGATGTTACTACTATTGAATCCGCTCTATCCAATAATTTTTTAATCATTGGGTTGTAGACCTTTTCTATCCAACTCCATCTGGAATTTTTAATATTGGCATGCCAAGTGATTATGAATTTCTTATCATCCATTTTTTTTAGATACCTAAGTAAAGTGAACTCCATCGTTGGAAAAGGATAATGATGATGGATTACATTATGGTCCTTGATTAATTTCTTTAAGGAAGGATATCTTAAATTGAGAGGCTGGCTTTTTAGGTAAAGAGGTGTCGCTTCTTTGGTGACTGTAATCCTATTTAATTGATTCGTCTCCTTGCGGTAATTCCTTAAATGGTTGTTGGAATAAACTGTGAAATCTGTTGCATCTGAAATGGCAACAATCCCTTCTACTATATTTTTAACAACTGATTCCATACCACCTTGACAGGGATCGTAATATTTTACGATGTTCAATATTTTCATGACGTAGGATAACTATTTTTTATTACTATTCCCTCATTCGATGCACTAAGATCTAATGATCCAAGATTTCCCTTTCGAATAAGCTGCTTATAGACGGGTAACTTTTGGCCCTTTTCTCTTTTTTCTTTAAACTACATTTCTTATTCGCTAAAATAAAAAAATTATTGACCTAAACAGAGGCAAAAATACATCGTTATTAAATTATAATGGCTCATCTTTTCCGTTTTAAACAAAACTTTTAAGATACTGCAGTATAAACTGGACTCTATATCTTATTTTAAAATTCAGACTGTTATCACTTTTCATCCCTGAAGCAGTTACAGCAGCGCTATGCCGTTTGTATCTAATGAATTTATTATCTACAAAAGCCACCTTACCATTTTTTTCAGCGATAAGGCCAATCCACATATCATGTGCAATAAGATCTTTTGGAAATGGCAACGACTTCAACAATATACGCCGATCAAACACCATACAGCAACCTAAATAGGAGTTTTTGATAATATTTCTGAAAAAACCCTTTTGTGACTTTACTTTTTCAAAATAGGACCGAGCTATCACGTTATCCGATTCATCCACAACATTGGCATCATGAACAATAAGATTGATTTTTTTATCTTTTAACAGTAAAAGACATCCTTCGACTTTATCCTCTTCCCAGACGTCATCCTGATCAGATAAAAAAATGTAATCTCCCGTAGCATAGCTAAGTGCATTCTCGAAATTTCTGGTGACCTGATAGGATCTGCTTTGTTTATTGGGTTTGAATTGGCTGGAATCGTTCTGAACCAATCGAATCCTTGGATCTAAAAAAGCAGAAATGATGTTAATGGTCTCATCAGTAGACCCATCATCAGAAATTATTATTTCGTCGGTCGCAGACAATTGTTTGATTATACTTTGTACTTGTTCTTTAATAAATTTCTCTCCATTAAAGGTGGCCATACAAACTGAAATTTTCATATTCTTCATTTTTATGCTATTATTCCTCATTCTTTTCTTTCCACTTAATCAAAAGATTATCCTCCTCACTAGGTGTAACAAAAAAGTAATTGCGATAGGGAACTAGCACACTTTTAGTCATTGGGTTGGAAATAATTCTGGAAAAACGAATGGTCGGAAAAATTAATATTAATAAAACATAGGGAAAATAGAGTGCCTTTGGGATAAATTTAATTAAATAAACAAAAACAAAAGCTACTCCTAAATAAAAATAATATGAAAAACGATCTGCAATATCCTTGGAGTCCGAGAAAAAAATATTGATAATTATAAAAATAAAAAAGGAGTTGATAAAGAATCTCAATTTATAATTATTAAAATCAATTTTCTCATAATTAACAAAAAGTAATAAAAGGTAAATCGCATATAGCATCCCGACAATACTTATGGAACTTTGTGCTTCGGCCGTTGTAGAATTTAAATACAGTTTTTGTGCAAAGATCAATTCGGGAAAATAGGTACTTAATCTTTCCAATATAGTAGTAACAAAGGAAAAATGGGTGATCATTGTGACCAAATGCAAAAGCAAAAGCAACAATATAAAGATTCTGCTAAATTTAATTTTAAAAACGAAATACAAGGGTATGAATATTAATGCGCTAACATGAAATAAGGACCCCAAAACATTTAAAAGAAAAAATTTAAAAAAACTGTTGTTAATATATTTGATGCTCAATAGAAAAATATAGAAGGCGATGGATTGTCTTAAAATATCAAATTCCCGAAACATAGTAAAGGAAATGAACGTCGCTAAAAATAAAAATTTATAGGTTATCGTATCTTCTTTCCAAGTAACATAAAACAATACCGTGTAGCAAAAGACGGAAACCAATACTGTTAAAGCCTGTAGGCTACTGCTCGTCTCCGGATCAAAAACCATGTTAATTAGGGAAATTAAAATCTTAAATCCGTACTCAATCCCTTTTTCCGCTTGAAAATTAGTCGCATTTCCCGATAAAACATCCCAAAATGGTTCGATACCCCGAATTATTGTATTGTAATTATACCAGTCATTGGCCATCTTATAACGAAACCCAATAAAAAAAACAAGGACGAACCAAAAAATAAAAAAAAGTAATTTCTCTATTTTTTCAAAGGACTCAATCTTTATTAAATTGAACAATGAAATAATAAAAAGAAAGCTAAAAAATAAAATGTATGGAATCATTTAATTGCTTGCTAAAAGTTGAGTATATAGGTCTACAAGCAATTTGCTATTCCTGGAAACGGCGGCATTATCTGGAACTAAACCAAGCGTGTCAATTGGTTTGGAATCCGATAGAATTTGCAATATGCAATTTTCCAGACCCGTTTCATCTTTCAAATCATATACATAGCCGTTCCCTCCGTCTTTTATGTATTCAGAAAGTGCCCCCACATTAGACACAATTACAGGTGTTTTAAAAGCAGCAGCTGTCATCAAAACTCCGCTTTGAGTAGCATCCCGATACGGACAAATTAAAACATCAGCTTGCTCAAACAAAGATTTAATTTCACTATCGTCAATAAATCTATTGATGGTAATCAGTGAAGACGAACCGACTAATTCATCCGGCAACTGATAGGAATAATTTCCATTTCCGGCAATGACCAGTTTGATATCCGGGTATTTTTGAATCACTTTTGAAAAAGCACTCAGCAACTCATCGATTCCTTTGTAAGGCGATAGCCTTCCAAAAAACAAAAGCAACTTTTCATTGGGCAACTTATCGAGCTCCGGTATCTTTTTAGTGCCTATTGCCCCATACGAATAGTACGGAACTAACCGTAAATCGGCAACCGGTACCGTAGGATGAAACACTTTTTCAAACAAAAGTCTGCTGTATTCCGAAAAAGTAGCGAACGCAGCAATCTTACTAAAAAGAAATTTGCGCATGATCACATAGCCCCAATTTTGTTCCCCTGAGTGGGCAACCGGATCGTGCACGTTCAATACTATCTTTCTGTTTTTCAGTAATAATGCAAAAGCCAACATTCTCCCAAACATATCATCAAAGTGAATAATCTGCGGTTTTATATGCTTTAGCTGTTTGAAAAGCGCTCTAGTAATCCGTACGATATTCATTCCTATTTTAGGGGGAAAGAATACAAAATGAACGGATTGACACCCGGCAAAATAGTGTTCAAACAACTTTATATTTTCAATTTTATCTTTTATCGAATCGAATGTATAGATACCGTCGAGAGCAAAACCATCTTTTAATTTAAAAATGGTATGATTGGGGGTTTGCAAACTCACACAAACCATTACATGCAAATTCACATGTTGTTTTAAATCATTTATTTGTTCCGCAGAATAATCCAGTAATGGAGGCGAACAGAAATATAAGATATTCATTAGTGTGGAAGTTAAACTTAAAAACTATATTTTCAATCCTGCATCGGCAGGAAATAAAGTTAAGTGGTATATTAGAATACCGATTTTTATTTCAATTTTTATTTGCGAACGGACTTCAATAAAAAAAAATGTTACAAAAGTACCTTTTTGGAACGAATCAATTTTGAATTAAACTGCGTTGCTGCTCCACTAATCATTGATTATTTTTTAGATTCCCGGTACAGCTGGTATTCATACTGGTTTAATTTCAGACAAGATGCCCAATACGCATCCCTTTCATGATTGCCTTTGATTTTAAAAAGTACGATTCTTGTCCATGCCGTCAATAGAAAGAGTAGATAAGAAACAGATATCCATTCCTTTTTATTGGTCTTCTCGAAGTAGATGTATTTGCTTTTTATCATGCGGCGCATGGTATTTTCTTTAATCGTTTCTGAAGCACCTTCTAAATGTATAATTTTGGCCTCTGGCACGGATGCTATCGCATACCCTCGTTTTTTTATTCTCGAGGTTAACTCGGTTTCCTCAAAATACATAAAAAAATCCGGATCAAACAAACCCACTTCATCAAGGACTTTTTTTCGAATCATCATGTCAGCGCCCGTTACGTATCCATTTAAAATCAAATTTTGATCAGAATGATTAAAAATACTGTTTTTGCCGAAACGAAGTTTTGAAAAAACACCCCCAAAAAGAACATCTGCATCTGTATAAATGCCGGGCATTAGTTGACAGAAAGAGTCGGTTGGCTGCTGATTGGCATCATATAAATTAGCTCCACAAACCGCTACCGAACTATTTTTATCCAAATAATCACTAAGAATTGCAATCGCATTATTAAGTAAAATAGTGTCTGAATTAAGCAGAAAAATGTAATCCCCTTTTGCTTTTTGTATTCCTAAATTATTGGCTCGACCGAATCCTATATTCGCGCCACTTTGAATAAAATTAATTTCAGGGAATTTATTTCTGATTAGTACTTCTGATCCGTCATGGGAATCATTATCTACGACAAGTACTTCAAAAGAAAGCCCTTCTGTTTTTTCATAAATGGAATCTATACAACTGACCAGTAAATCTTTTGTATTATAATTTACGATTACGATGGAAACGGTAATTTTCATTTGATAAGGCTAAATTTTAAATTACGGTTTAACAAAATCTGTCTTTTCTTTTGCCTCTAATACCGTCCATAAAACCATAAAATAAGGCGATTGATTTATCCATTTTCTTATTTTCACTCAACAATACTTTTACAAATCTGTAAATAAAATACTCTTTAACAATTTCTTTCTTCAGGATTGTTTCTATCTGCTGGGGGTATTGCTTCCACAACATGATATGATTGCATAAGATAGAATATGTCCTGAAAGGAGAATACCCTAACGTAGTAAAGCCAAAAATTGATTTTTGATGATTGCCATAAATCTGATGCAAAATACAATGGGTATCCACTACTGTTTTGTATCCCTGTAAATTGGCTCTAAAGCAAATTTCATTATCCACACAGTCAATTTTATAATCCTCTCTAAAACCGCCTATTTCATTTATTACGGTAACATCGTAGATGGAACCAGATGTAATACACCAGCTGGTATGCAAAAAATCATCTTGGTACGCATATGTACTATTTGGATTCACACCATAAATAGCGTTGTTGTTTCCCAAATTGAATTGTATTCTGTTTTTATATAATGCGAAACTGCCTTCTTCAAATAAACTATCCTGATCCATCGTAAGCAAGTGAGTATATTGGTTCGTGATACACCAGTCAATGGCCTGATTCAGCGGATAAGCAATAAATTCGTTTTTCCCAGTAGAGAACTGTTGTATTTTCTCTTCATATCCGGGCAAATCAATCAACATTGGAACGTCACCGCTGTTAGGAGTATTGTCCCAAAGAATCAATACATCCACATCAGCAATATACCGAAGGATATTTTTTTTTAAATCATTTAAATCTGGGTAATAAACAACTACTATTGCTGCTAATTTCATGAAGGAAAATACTTTTTTTGTATAATATAAAAATTCAGATGCGAAGACGCACATGAAATGCAATTAAAATAATCAATTATTGTATAAAGGCTTTTTTTTTTAAAAAACCATTCGCCTTTATACTTCCTTAAATTATTTTCTTATTTTAAATAGCGATGGCTTTGTTGATTACGCAAGTTCTCTGACAACTCGAGCAGGATTCCCAGCAGCGACACAATTTCTTGGAATTGATCTAGTAACTACCGCATTCGCGCCGACAATCGAATTTTCGCCAATAGTTACACCAGGTAGCACAACTACACCCTCCCCTAACCAAACGTTATCTTCAATAATAACAGGGCCTTTACTAAACAATTTTCTTAGCGATGGGGGTAGTAATAAAGCTTCTTTTGTTATTTCACCGTGAAAATGATCAGTGATATAAACTTTACTTGCCAACAAAACATTATTGCCAATGATAATCTTATTTATTGCACCAATATGACAATCATGCTGTATGGAAACATGATTTCCTATTTTGATTTCAGGAGTGAATTTATCTCCCAAGACTTCCTCAAAAGCGTGTAAATGCAATCGTTTTTGACAAGAAAATCCCTCTCCTATAGTAATATATTTTCCTCCATGTAAATATAATGGTGACGAAATTAAAAAATCTTCGCCTACTGCGTTAAATTCTCTCAATAGCCACATGGAATATAATTGATTAAATCGTAACGATAATTTAGCCGATAAGGACCGAGAAAAAATACAAGAAAAAAAATAGAGTATTTTGAATACTGATTTTTTTATATTTTGCTTCATTTTATAAACGTTGTCAATTATTTAAGAATTCTTTTAAAAAAAAGATGCCAGTTCGATAGATTAAAAATAAAAGATAAAACAATTTTAGGAAATAAAAATATGACGTTAAATTTAAAACGGCTGACAATAAAAAAATCAAACTGTTTTAAATAATTATTTTCATTCTCAATATATAAATTACTAAAAGCCACATAATTTATAACTTCATGTTTGAAAGGAATTTCCATTTTATTCGAAGTAACTAATTTCTTCAAATGTTCTGAAAACTCTTTTACACTAATGATATTTTTTTTATTCTGTGAACCTAAAACAGCTCGATAAGACTTATTTTCAATCAATTTTAAAGCTTCGACTTTAAATGAATTAAGGCTAGTATGAGTAATTTTAAAATTTGACGTGCTATTAAAGTTAATAAACCCTTCTAAAAAATTACACCGTAAATCATCAGAAGAATAAGATAATATTGGCTTTGCTAATCTTGCTGCATACTGTCCCATTAGACCCCCACTAATTGGATATGTACATAAATAAATATCGCAACTTTCAAAAACATGAGTTATGTCTGGCCGCGATCCTAATATAAACAATCGATTTTGAAAGTCATTATCATAGATAAATTTCTTTATTGGTGCATCATCTCCATGTCCTGCCAATAAGAGTACCACTTTGGGGTTTAAATCGAAAAGTAGTTTCAACAATGTAAAAAACATATCTGATTTACCATACATTTTATAATACGACCCACCTGTGAAAATCTTGATTGAATCAGTAGGAATCTGAGATGGAAGTCCAATAAATGGTTGACAATCTAAAATTGGATAATAAGGTTGAATAAGTAACTTATCTTTAGGCAACTTTCTCTTCTCAGATGAAACCGTACAACCATAATCTCTAAATTCTAAGCAATAATCAATACATTTAACTCCTAACCAAAAGGCATGGTCAGTCAAGTTTATTTGATATCGGGTCACTTCATCAAAATGATTCCAAACAGTTACAGCAACTGAACTAGAAGGTTGTAAATGAAGAAATGCCTTTTCTGGTTTAAAATCAATAATTTTGTTATAAACACATTTTATTTTTTCTAGTCTTGACAAAGATTTATCTATAACAAATAATTCTCCTTTAGGATAAGACTGAATCTCACTGATTATCTGCTTAGAATGTGTTAAATCATGTCCTTCAAAAATAAATAACAATTCAACTCCCCAACTTATCAAAGCCCTTAAATATTGTTGAGTAAGTCCTCTATTGTCTAATGCGAAAACATCATAAAAAACAACTTTTCCTTCAATAGGAATAAATGGTTTTTTTTCAAGAATAATTGAATTAGATATATTAATCAATAGATTTTCTAATTCTTCATCAGTATAAATCCAATTAAAGTTATATGCAATCTCTGCCGCAGTTTCGATATGCTTTAATGAAGCCTCATAATTTTTATTTTCAAACTCTCTAAGTGCTAATGATTTTATTTTACAAAAAACATTTCGAATTAATGGTAGCGTTAACTTGGTCATTCTTTTTTTAATCTATTGTTTAAAAAATTAGCCAAGGCAATCTTAAGTCCTAATCGTTTTTCTAATTCGATATAAGAATGCCAGACGGATAATAATATAAATATTGAACCAGCGAGATAAGAGTATGGTTTATCAACAAACTTCACAACGGCAAAACAGGAAACAGCTAATAAAAATTGAATAGAAAAAATCTTCAAAAAGGAAATGTCAAATGAAAACTGATATTTTATTTTACTTAAAGTAATAACTTGGCACGAATAAACTAAATAAGTAGCACAACAAGATATTCCTAGTCCCGCTAAACCCCAAAAATAATATCCCACTAAATCAAATAGTAAAACATAACAGTTTGCTAAAAGCTCATTCCAAAAAAATAATTTAGTGTCTCCTTTAGCCAGCAAAATAAAACTAACAGACCACGCTGTAGCTTTAAAGAAAGTAGCTAACGCTAACCATAATACCATTTCCTCGATAGCGACAAACGTATTAGAATATAAAATAATAATTATCAATTTTATAAATACTAAGAAGGCAATTAGGATAGGTCCTAAAATCAAAATAGAAACTTCAGCCTGCTGGTTAATCGTTTTTTTGCTTAATTCATTAGATTTTGCTACTGCAGAAAGTCTGGGAAAATAATCGGTTGCCATAGCTGTAAAAACTAATCCAACATAGGTGTTTATTATAGAAAATCCTGCAGTAAATAACCCAACTTGATCAACTCCTCCTCTATAACTAATATATAATTGAATTATATATGTTGATGCAGTTACCAACAAACCGCTAAGACTAATTAGAAAACCCATTTTTAACATACTTTTTCCTTCAGAAAAAGCTAATTCGTTGGTCAAGCTAACTTTAGTAATGTGAACTTTATTTGCAAAATACCAAGAAATAACAAAAGAGACAACAGATGCTATAATTAAAGCAGATACGATACCATCGTTACCAAAAAAATAATATAATGGAACGGTAACAAGTAATCCCAAAAAACTACCTGCAAGACTTGCCTTTGCTAAATATTGCAACTTCTGCATTCCTTGCAAAACCACTAATTGTCCTATATTAAGTTGATTAAATAATAGGGTAACAGAAATCAATGCAAAAGACCAAATATAATTACTATTTCCGAAAGTTATCTCGCTCAGCCAAGGCGAAAGCAATAAAACTAACAAGGTTCCAAAAGCTCCTGTAACCCAAACCCATCGTCTTAAAACACTTACCACCAATCCAACACGCATATCATCGCCGTTGTTGTTGGCAACTGAAACATCTCGTACGGCACTAGTACTTAGACCAAAATTTGTAATTCCTCCAATTAAACTGGTTGTTGAATTCAACAAACCAACAATCCCTAAACCTGTTGCGCCAAGAAATAAAGCTATAAACTTCGACCGTATAATAGAAATTAAGATGGTAAAGACTTGAACTCCCCCAAATATGGAAGTCGCTTTCATTATATTCCTGTACGAGGATTGGTTTTCACTCATAATAACTAAATAACTAAATATTTATTTATCACATCCACCACTCTTTGCACTTCTTCCGCACTCATTACAGGACTTATTGGCAAACTCAAAACTTCTTGGTGAATCTTCTCGGTTATAGGTAGATAATTATCGGCCAGTGAAGAATAACATTCTTGTTTATGCAAAGGAATTGGATAATGAATTAAAGTTTGAATACCATTCTCTTGCAAATACTCCTGTAGAACATCTCGATTTAGCGTGCGAACAACAAAAAGATGCCAAACATGTTCATTATTTTCTCCAGGATTTGGTAAAACAATTTTACTATTGTTTATGTTTTCAAGATAGTAGGTTGCAATTTCTTGGCGTCGAATACTTTCATGATCTAAATAACGTAGTTTAACATTCAAAAATGCAGCTTGAATTTCATCCATGCGACTATTTAAACCCTGAAATTTATTTATGTATTTTTGAGCTGAACCATAATTTGCTAACGTACGTACTACTTTTGCTAGTTCTAGATTGTTTGTCGTTACAGCACCTGAATCCCCTAATGCTCCTAAATTTTTTCCGGGATAGAAACTAAAACCTGCAGCATCCCCTAAATTACCCGTTCTAATTCCTTCCCATCTTGCACCTATAGCTTGAGCATTATCCTCAATGATTTTTAAATTATTTTTGGCGGCTAAAGTTTCTAATTCTTTACTCCAGCAAACGCGTCCATAAAGGTGAACTACCATAATAGCTTTGGTACGTAAAGTAATTTTACTTTCAATCAAATTCAAATCTAAATTATAGGTATTTAAATCTGGCTCGACTAATATAGGTACCAATTTATTATCAGTAATAGCTAATATTGAAGCAATGTAGGTATTTGCAGGTACAATAACCTCGTCTCCCTCCTTCATTAAACCTAACTCTATATATGCCTTAAAAATAAGACGCAAAGCATCTAGACCATTAGCAACAGCAACAGCATTTCCGCCGTCTTGAAAAGAACTCAAATTATTTTCAAATTGTTTTACTTGCTCTCCTAGTAAATACCAACCGCTATCTATAACTTCCGCAGCAACTTTTTTTAGTTCCTCAGCATATTGAGCATTTATCTTTTGTAAATCTAAAAATTTAATCATGATGTATATGTTAATATATGTACACATTTACCATATTTACAACCTAGTTTCTCATACGTATGAATTACGGCTCTATTAGTTGTTGCGGGATGCATAAAGGAATATTGGGCTCCAATTGACTTTAAATGATAGGCCATCTCACTAATTAATTTAAGATACCAACCTTTACAAGTTTGTGAGGAAACTGAAGAAAGAACCATTTTAGAAACTTTTTCACCAATATAATCCCATTCATCAACAAGATAGTTAGCGGTTAAAAATGCATCTGCAGGAACTCCCAACTCGGCTGGAACCATAGTGAAATCGGAAAATCCTTTTATTGATTCCTCTATATAAGTGGCTAGGAATTCATCTGCCTTACCCAAGTCAAATATTGTTTCAGCATGAAATCGATCATAATCATTGCGCATTTCTCTAGCAACTCTTTTTAAATTTGGGATATCTTCTACTGTTGCTGATCGTACGTCATATCTTTCATGGATATAATTCTTTAAATCCAAATAATAAGTTAATCGATTCTCTACTAGTTTAAATCCGCTTTCGTTTAAGGCCTGAATGGTGAAAATATCTTCACTTGGAATTTCAGAGAAGCAATATCGCCCTTTCTCTTTAAAAAAATCCTTTACGAAAATTTTTACAGCATTTTTTAAGATATTGTAGTCCTTGTGAGCATATAAAACATATAATAACTTATAAGTAGGCAGATTAAAATAATCAGAATCCCATTTTAAAAACTTGACAATAAAAACATGCTTATGACCCAAAACATCAATTTGCAAAGTTTGTACATTTTCATCATCAAGATTTTTTTCAATTCCCTTAACAATACTATGTTGAAAAATTTTCTCCTGATCTTTCTTCGGAAAAAAGCTATAGGGTGAATAATGAAAAAGGATATCTTTTCTAGCAGAAATTAAGTCTAAAATCATATAATTCCGCCATTAATGTTAATTTCCGTACCATTGACATATTCCGTATTACGTAAATATTCAATAGTGTTGAAAATATCAGATGGCTTACATAATTTGTTTGAGGGAATTCTTTTTTTGATATCTTCCAAAAATTTCTCCGGTACCTCACTTATCATCCCTAATTCAGAGTACCCTAAGTTAATATTATTTATAGTCACACCTTTGCTTGCATTCTCTATAGCTATTGATTTAGACATCCCAAAAAGTGCTGATTTAGAAGCCGCATAAGCACTAACACCTGGCGACGGCAATTCTGCCACAACTGAACCAAAATTTATGATTCTTCCAAATGATTGTTCTCTCATGAAAGGGAGCAAACTACTAATCATGTTAAAAGTACCTATTAAATTAACTTCAATAACTTCTCTCCATTTTTGGATATCAGCTTTATGAGCAAATGAATTATAATTAATCCCCGCACAATTTATTAAAGTAATTTCTTTTAAATCAGATTGATTATTTTCAATCCAACTTTTAATTTCAACGTCCTTCGTAGTATCTACCTTAAAAAACACTGTTTTGGGATGAGTACTTTCTATAAATGTAGAATTATATATCCCAAAAACATTGATATCCTTTTTACTGTATTCTTCGGCTAAATACTTCCCAATGCCTTTAGAGGCTCCTGTTATTATAATCATAAAATTATTTTTAAATTACGCCCATTTAATAATTGCAGCTCCATACGTCCAACCGCTACCAACGGCAGCAAATAAAATATTTGATCCTTTTTTTATTTTACCTGCTTGTAATGTTTCATGCAGTAAAATTGGAATAGTTCCTCCCGAAGTATTCGCATATTTATCCATGTTTGTCATTACCTTTTCAAATGGCAAGCCCAAAATTTCAGCAGTTTTTTGAAGTATTTTAATACTTGGCTGATGAGGAATCATTAAATCGATGTCGTCTATAGTTAAATTAGTATCTGCTAATACTTGATTTATAGCAAGAGGTAAAACTTTTGTGGCGGTATCATAAACTGCTTTCCCATTCATTTGGAAATAATGCAAATTATTATCTATAGTATTTTGGTTTGCTGGGAATTCAGAACCACCTGCGGGAATTGTAAACTCAAATTTACCTCTTCCATCAGTATATAATCGGTAGGCTAAAAAACCTTCGTTTTCTGAAGCACTAGTTAAAACTGCAGCACCGGCACCATCCCCAAAAAAAACGGCATCTCTTCTTTTCCAATCGATAATTTTAGAAAACGTATCTGCACCAATCACCAATACATTATTATAAACGCCACTGGCGATATATTGAGATGCTACTGACATAGCGAATAAAAAACCACTACAAACAGCGGATATATCGAAAGCTACCGCATTATAAGCTTGTAGTTTATCTTGTACAATAGAAGCTGTTGATGGTGCCAAACGGTCTGGAGTGGAAGTAGCTACAATAATCAGTTCAATGTCGTCTTTAGTCAATCCTGCATTTTTAATAGCCATTGCACCCGCTAATGAAGCTAAATCGCTTGTACATTGGTTATCCTCCGCTATTCGCCGTTCATTTATCCCTAAATGTTCAAAAATCCACTCACTATTAGTGTCAATTGACTTTTCTAACTCTGAATTTGTAATTCTGTTTTCAGGAACATAAGCTCCTGATCCAATTATCTTAACTGTTCTAACTAACTGCTTCATTTATATATGTTTTATAATCGTCAAAATGCCTTATATAATCACTCTCGTTATATTCATGAGATGCCAGCACTAGACAAATGGAACCACTGGAGAAGTTAATTTCAGAGGCCCAAATTCCTGGTGGAATATGCAACCCTACATCAGGTCTGTTAAGTAATACTTGTCTTTTAGTGAAACCATCATCCAGTAAAACTTCAAAACTGCCACTCGCTGCAACCAAAAACTGATGACACTCTTTATGTGCATGTGCCCCTCTGGATTCCCCACCAGGAATATCATACAAATAAAAAATTCTCTTTACAGTAAATGGAATTTGAAAATTATTAGTAACAGCGGTGATATGACCATTTCGATCACCAATTTGATTTAAATGCAAAAGATTACACTCAAAAACACTATTTTTATTATTCATTCGACAACTTTTTAAAATTCTCAAAATCTCTGATGTAATCTTCTTTAGAAAAAGGCTCACTGGAAACATGTAAAGCTAAAGCATTGGTAGAAAAATTTTCTATATGCCGCCATGTCTTAGGTGGTAAATACAAACCATAATAACTCCTATTTAATGAAAACTTTTCAGTAGTTCCGTCAGTATTTGTAACCACAACATCAAAACTTCCGCTTAAGGCTACAATGATTTCATGTTGCTTAAAATAAGCATGACCCCCTCTTATTCCACCCCCAGGAACATCATAAGTCCAATAAACCCTTTGAATTTTAAAAGGGATCTGATTAGGATATTGCAAAAAGGTTAAATTTCCTCTTGGATCTTGTATTTTCGGAAAATCTATTAATTTTATGTTATCACTCATTAAATAATTATAAATATTTTACTAATATAACAAAAGAATCGTCAGAAAAAGCACCAATAGCGCTAACCAAAGTGGATTTTTCTTGACGTAGATTCAAAGGTATTACGATATACTATATTCAATTTACTACTGCTATTTCGCTCAATTTGCAATTGTAATATATCCTCCCTCAATTAAGAGATGGGTAAGATTTCTATGTTGATTTAAAGTCATCTAAAACATTTTTTATCAAAAATATTACGATGTTGCTTATAATCGCTTTTTCGAGACAATACGAATAACCAACTACCATAACAACTTATAAGCGTATAATGCAATATAACGACCGTTAATTATACAGTAATTTCCTTTAAAATTCGTCTTATAATCAAAAACAATACCGTTAGCATTCCAGCCAAAAAACCTCCTAAAATAATCCCCTTCGCTTTACCAAACCTCTCTTTAGGCAAAGGTAAAATAGGCCTGTCCACAACTTGTATTAAAGGAGTTTCTTTTCGCAAAGTAACTTTAGCTAATTCTGTTTGTTTCACTAACTCAGTTAAGATAGCAGTATTCGCCTGCACATCGACTTGTCTGCGGGCCGACGGTGCACGACGCACATTCATAGCAGGATTTAAACCAAAAGTATTGTCATTGGCTACTGCAACGCCTGTAATCGCTCCGTTGAGTTCCCTACGAATCGAATCAGTTTGCCGTTCGAGAATCGCCATATTCATTCTTGACTTTTTACTTTTGGTATCGACATAAAAATCAGATACTCTTTTGGCCAAGGCCTCTGAAAAATACTTGGCAAACAATTCATCAGTAGAAACTACATCAATGCTTATAATGGATACCTTTTTATCTTTTTGCGCAACCATTAGGCCATTCTTGGACAAATCAGCGTATACCACACCCAAGATACTGTCATGTACTCTTGTAAAATACTTCCGGTCGGTATTAGGAATGAATTGAATGTTTTTAAATTTTGGTTTTCCGTTCCATTTTTCTCGCCATCCCTCATTTCTAACGTACATTTCTGCTAATGAAATACGATCACCATCTACTACAACTGGAGCCAATAAGGTTTGCTCCACCATCGAACGGGATTTGAATAACTCAGTCAAATTCGCTCCTGCAAATACGCTTCCACCACCGCCACCACCGATGTCTAATCCCAAAGAACTCGCTAATCCCAACGCACCTCCCAATCCGCCTCCTGATTTTTCATCTTCTAAAGCAAAAGAGAGCGTCGCAGTGTATATTGGTTTTTTCATTAAGGAATAGGCAACACCTAATGCACTTCCTATAAATACCATCAGGAAAAGTATTTTCCACTGCGAAAGTAAATAAGAGAACCAATCCTTGCCCTTGTCAATTAATTCCTTTAATGTAATTTGGTCGTTTTGTTCGTTCATTTTATCAAGATTTTACGCTTGTATTTTATTAATTTTTTATCAAATAAAAACCTCTTGTCGGTTTTAAATTAGTCTCGGTTAAGCTTGAACTCAAACCAAATGATCTGCTAACTATTAGTGTTACTGTAACCCGGACTCTGATCAGTCACAACTGACCACTGATCACTGAATACTGTAACCTAATCACTAAAAACTGACCACTGCAAACTGATCACTGATTACTGATCACTGAACACTAAAAACTACCTCAATATCGCTATAATTACGCCTGCTAAACTAGCCAATACTCCTGCTATACTTACAAATTCACCCGTACTCATTTTTTTGACTTCTGGTTTTTCAGGAACAATAATTTGGGAACCCGGAGTGACTTTTGGATAGGATCTAAATACCAAGAATGACCTGGTAACCGCCGCTTGTCCATTAGGATAAATAATATAGGCTTTTTTCTTCCAGCCTTTATTATCAACTCCACCTACCGCATTAACATAATATCCAAAACCCTTTCCTCTATTATACGGAATTTCAGAAGTCAGCAACACATTACCGGTCACTTTTACCCCTTCATTAAATGCAGACACTTCAATTTCATCTCCTGGGAATAAAGTTACGTTTGTACTACTCTTTGGATTTTTAATAATAGCTTTCCAATCCACTGGTATAGTGGCATATTTTAAATCTTCTTTTAATTTTTTTTCCAATTTATTTTGAATACTATCTTTCTTTCCCAAATTTAAGTTTACGTTTTCTATATCCTCAATTTGTTTTGCTTGAATAGGTCTTTTAATTTTAACTCCATCCATATTCGCGACCGAAGTTAATCCTCCAGCTCTTCCTATTAGATCAAATACTCTATCTTTCTTATTTGCTAAAACGTACTTTCCTGCATAATTCACGGCGCCTCTCACCGTTACCATCTCTGGTTTTTCATAGACTGCCATCTTGCGGATGTTCACCACGTCAAAAGGGCGTAACTCAAAATTTTTCGATTGTTCGTTGTTGTCTGGAGAAATCTCGATGTTAAATAATTCTGCTTTATTGGGATTGGCATCATCAATTTGCTCGGACATTATCATTCTGGCGATTTCCACTCTTTTGGAAGCTGATCCGGTTAATCCTCCTGCTTGCACTAAAAAATCATTTAACGTCAAACCCTCTTGATAATCATACACACCAGGTTTTTTGATTTCACCATCAATGGTTATTTTATATTCTTCAACAAAATCTAAAATGGAATAAACGGTTACAATATCTTCTTTTTTCAAAGCAATATCAGCTTCAAGATCCCCTTCTAATGCTTTCTCTAAATTTACATTAACAATTTCCTTCGTCAAATCCGATTTTAATCTGATGATTCTTGCTCTTTTACTGTAAGCATCTTCTTTTAATCCATCTGCCTTTGCAATCAAATCAGAAAAACGCATTCCTTCATAAAAGGAGTAGGTATCCGGTCTAAAAACAGCTCCGTCAATTTTAATACGATTTTCAAATCGGTTTAAAATTTTTGTCACAGTAAACACATCACCAGATAAAGGGGTATAGGAATTAAACTCTGTTGCTTTTATATCTCTAACTTTAAATTCTTTATTTGTTTTTTGCAAAACATTTACCGATGCAGTATATGCAAACTCGTTAAATCCTGATGCAAAAGACAATAGATCTGTAAAAGTTTCCCCTCTTTTCATTTCAAATATCCCGGGACGTTTTACTTGTCCTTCAACCGTAACTCTTTGATTATAGGCTGGAATCCGAATAACGTCATTATCTTTTAACCCTACATTATCAGACTGATCTCCATTCACTAAAAAATGATAGATATCAATAGTTCGATACACTTTATTGTCTCTCAATAATTCAATATTTCTATAACTGCCATTCTTGCCTGGTCCCCCACCTAAGAACAAAGCATTATAGACTGTTGCCAGAGAAGAAATTGAATAGTTCCCCGGTTGCTTGCTGCCTATCAACGTCACTTTAATGGTTCTGATACGACTCAAACTAACGCTAACTTGAGATTGTCCTGAATTAATTGTGCTATATACTTTCGCAAAGGCATTTCTGATTTTTTGCGTAGCAGCTTCAATACTCATTCCCGAAACCGGAATCTGACCTACATACTGGATGGTGACTTTTCCTTCTACACTCACAGGAATACTGGCACTAAATTCTTGCACTCCATAAACGCTAACTTGCAAAACGTCACCTGGTCCCAAGATATAATTTACAGGAGTGGCTAATTTCAAATTAGGTTCGAAATTTAATGTCGGATTATCAAATAGTTCCGAACCAAATACCAGCGCATTAATAGAATCCTTAACTTTAGTATTGACAATCTTTTCTTGTTTTCTGGCGGATTTTTTACCTATTTCGCTATCATTATCCTCATCATCTTGAGTTATATCCTTTTTAACGATGTCACTTTTGGTCTCTGGCATGGCAAGACGCTCCTTTAATTTGGCAAACTCAGAGGCAGGCATTCCTTTACCTAAAGCCATTGGTTCTGCTTGTTCGATAGTCACATTATTGGTTTGTAACTGCGTTTTTATTTTTGCAATTTCACTATCGGATAAATAATCCACTTTTAGTGTACTCAAATCAGTGCTCTTCAACAAATCTTGCGCAACCATATTTGCTGATTGAAAAAGGGCTATAAAAAATACAGCTACAATAATTATTTTTCTCATGTCTAATCTAAAATTTACAATTTAGTTCTCGTATTCTATCTGAAATTATATTTTGAAAGCCATCGTGATTGTTGCGAACTCCACATGGCTTCGCCACAGTAAGCCACATCCTAGGCACACTTTTTTTTAAAATTTGTACAAAGCTAGAATAAAATTATAGGAAAATCTATAGTTTCAGTAGGAAATATAAAACAAAAACGACGTTTATTTGGTTCCTATCAGGGTATTAAACAATTAACTTTACTTTGATTTCGCGAAAGTAATCACAAATATACCTAAATCACAAAAAAACCGTAAATTCTACAAATAATAATACCGTTAAATAGAAAAAAGTTTACAAAATAAAAACATCTTGTAAACTTTTAATTTTATTTTAATTTAGAAACGATTAGTACTATCCTTTTAACCCGATAGGTCTAATTAGTTTGTGATGATAATTTTTCGGAAGTTCGATTGATTTTCTCCCGAAGCCTCGAAAAGAAAAGTGTATCGAGAACATGAAAAATTGTTATTAAAAACGGTTCTCGATATACGTCACTTCTAGAAGCGAAGCATATCAAGAAGTTTTATTTCATTTCATTACACAAAAAACACTCGAACTGACGTTTTTAACAATTACACCCAACGGCTTATCCTTTTAATAGTGTTTTATACCAAGGGTCTTTTTCAACTTTTATACCGTAGCCATATCCATAACCATAGCCTTTTGTTGAATCAGTATCATTAAGAAGCAAGCACATATTAGGCAGTTTTTGTTCTTTATATAATGTATTTGGAATGTTTAACATGCGTTTTTCCAAAAAGTTGGCTCGAGCCACATAAATGAAACAATCTGCATGTTTAGCAATCAACAAGGTATCAGTAACCAAACTCACCGGAGCAGTATCAACGATAACATAATCATATTGCGCTTTTACCGTTTCGAACAATATTTCTACTTTTTTACTCATCAACAATTCTGCAGGATTTGGCGGAATTACTCCCGCTGGCAGAATGTGAAAATCTTCGAAACCATCTTGTTTTATAATCAGATCTTCGAGTTTTGAATCTTTTGAAGACAAATAATTAGTAAATCCTCTTTCTGGCAAAGTAAAATATTCATCTAATCTTGGGTTCCTGATATCCATTCCAATCAGCAATACTTTTTTACCTGAAAGTGCAAAAGTGGCTGCTAGATTAGCCGAAACGAAAGTCTTCCCTTCCTTTGGAAAAGTAGAGGTCAAAAATATCGTTTTAGCCTTATTTTCATCCGCTTTACTCAATACAAATTCAAGGTTAGTCCTAATAATTCGCAAAGCTTCTGCCGTACTGGTTCTGCTTTCTGATTTAATAATTTCCGTCGGTGAATCCGAAGTAGGAACATCTCCTATGAAAGGAATCATGGTTTTCCCTTCCAGATCCAATCTACTTTTAATTTTAGTGTCCAGTAAATCATCCGCATATATTACGCCAAAAGGGATTAACAATCCTAATAATAAAGACGCTAAATAGACAATATTCTTTTTTGGAGAAATAGGTGCTTTTACAGCTTTTCCCGCATCAATGACTCTTGCATTAGGTTCGGTAGCTGATAATGAAATTGCAGTCTCTTCTCTTTTTTGTAATAAATATAAGTAAAGCTCTTCTTTTACCTTTTGTTGTCTGGCAATCACCCTAAATTGGCGTTCTTGAGTAGGAATTCTTCCTATTTTAGAATTCAATATTCCTTCATTATTGTTTAAGTCTCTTTTTTGAATATTTAAACTGGATTGCATTCTTAACAAACTAGTGGTTACATTTGATTTTAAAGAGGCAATTTGTTGATCCATTTTAAGGACTGAAGGATTTTCTAGTGTAGCAGATTTCAAAATCCTATTGCGATCCAATACCAGTTCATTATAGGAATTAATTAGATTACTGGCATCTCCCTGACCAGAGATAATATTAGTGGGCAACAAATCAGCTTTAGAACTTTTCTTCATGAAATTCAACATAGAGGACACTACATTCAATTGAATATCAGTTTCTACTCCTTTTTTATCATATTCATTAGATCCTTCCACATAAAGTTTAGCTTCTGATTCAATATCAGTCACTTTATTAGCGGTTTTAAAACTTTCTACGCTTTTTTCAACACCATCCAATTCCTCTGTAATAATGGCTAATCTGTTATTTATAAATTTCGAAGTATTCTCCGATATAAAATTCTTATCTGCGGCAGCATCATCATTATAAATTGCAATCAAATTATCTAAGAAATCCTCCGCTTTGGCTACCACAGGATCAGATATGGAAACCTCAACAACACTACTCGTTTTACTTACAGGTGTTACCATTACTCTTCCTCTAAAACTATTTACCACATTTTCCAACGGACTTATTACAATATTAATCTCTCGACTATTATCTTCCAGGTGAGTACTATTTGTTTTAGATTTATTAATAATCATTTGCCCGTATTGCGTAGCAATTAACTGTCCATAATGGAACTTATTATTACTATTTAACGTTATTTTTGACTTATCATTGATCAATTTATTTTTTAATTCAAACGTATTCGAACTTAACTCCTTATAATTCAAATCCATTTTATTTTTGTAAAATAGATTCTCAGGATTTATCAAAGTCACCTCTATTGGAGCGTCTTTGTAAATATCTGTATCAACAACTTTACCTTTGGCAATTATGGCAATAGTAAGGTTCAACTTTTTTACCGTACTTTCTGCCAATGATCTGGATTTTAAAATTTCAATTTCGTTGTCCACATTACTTTTCATCCCTCCGCCTAAACCCATATCAGCAAAAGCAGAAAGCTCCGAAAGCATTCCCCCTTTCTTCTCATCCTTTACCAAAATCGTTGTTGAAGCCTGATATTGAGGTATGGTATATCTTAAATATATAAAAGCCATCACTAAACAGAGACTAACGCCTAATGCAAACCATTTCCAGTGAATCAAATATTTATCAAAAAATGCTTTCAAATCAAAATCATTCTCTAAATCGTCGTCGAAGTCGTTATTTCCCATTCTAAAATTTATTTTGTTGTCGTGATAATCAATGTAATTAAGGTAATCAATATGGAAGTAATTGAAATAATTACCCCGGTATTAGGACCAACAGCGGCTCCATTTATTCTGCTTTTATTAGGTTCCACATAAACCACATCGTTTTGAGCCAAATAATAAAAAGGAGAATTAATAAAATCAGCTTTGGTAATATCCACTCTATTGAATGATTTCAAACCGTCTATTTCTCTGATGATTAATATGTTGTCCCTTTTGCCATAAATGGTTAAATCCTTTGCCAAGGTTAAAGCTTCAATCAACGTAATTCTTTCAGAAGCAACACTATAAGTACCAGGCAGTGTCACCTCTCCTTGTATAGAAACTTTAAAATTAGCAATCCGCATGTTAATAATCGGATTTTTTATGTAAGTTGCTATCTTGTCATGAAACATAGTTAACACTTCTGTTCGGGTTAAGCCGCTCACTTTCAATTTTCCTAAAACCGGAAAGTCAATAGTGCCGTTTGCATCCACTAAATAAAGCTGCATCGTGGCTTGACCGCCAGCCATGTCAAATTTTTCAGTACTTTGCAAACTTACCGATTTCAAATTAAAAGGAGCTGCAATCTCAGGATCCTCAGCCGATACAATTATAGAGAGTAAGTCATCCGGTTGAATTTTTATTTCAAAACTATTTGTTTTTTGGGTGGGTAAATTATCAATATTTTGGTAGTAAACCAACTCTTTTCTCGAGGCACAGGAAAAAAGGAACAGCATCAAAAACAACGGAATTGTTTTACGTAGTATAGGAAAATATTTCATAGGTTGATATTTATTGTTTTTTTTAAAGTCATATGTAATGTGCATAACATCATTTGTCTTAGCTACAAATTTATCTTTATGCTCATTTCATACGGTTTTAATTTTTAAAAGTTGCAAATATAGGTATTAAAAATTTTATCAAGACTAGTAAAAAAAAACATCAGTAATCTAAATTTTATATAATTTACGGTTTGGTGTAATTAAGATGACTCCAAAATGGCTATCCCATTCTTTTTACTTTGTTTTGAGCCTGCACTGAGCTGAGCCTGCCCTGAGCTTTTGTCGAAGGGTCGAAGGTTCGAAGGGTTCGAAGGGGTTTATTTTTGTATTTTTTTTCTAAAATTATAATTTAACTTAATGAATATTGAATACCTATTAATCGATTATAGTGCGATTACAACTGACCTCTGAGACTGAACACCGATCACTGAATACTGAACACCACTGACCACTGACCACTAATAAGCCTTCTCCTCCCCATTAAATACATTAAAAACAGTACGGAAAATAATTTTTATATCTAATAAAAGACTCCAGTTCTCAATATACCAGATATCATGATCCACCCGATCTTTCATTTCAATCAATTTTTTTGTTTCTCCACGTAAACCATTTACTTGTGCCCAACCAGTAATTCCAGGTTTCGCATAATGACGCACCAGATAGTTATTGATTAATTCCGAATATTGCTCCGTATGTTTTAACATGTGTGGGCGTGGCCCTACGACTGACATAGTACCCCATAAAACATTCAAAAATTGTGGCAATTCATCCAGATTTGTTTTGCGCATAAAAGCCCCTATCTTAGTAACCCGTTTGTCTTTTTTTGTTGCTTGAATTTTATCGGAAAATTTATTGCCCTTCATGGTTCTAAATTTTAAACAAAAAAAGGATTCATTTTCTCTTCCGGAACGTTGCTGCTTAAAAAATACAGGCCCGGGAGAATCTAGTTTTATAAGAACAGCCAGAATAGGGAACAACCACGGGAAAATCAACACAATCACCAAAAAAGAAAAAATCAGATCAAATGTTTTCTTTAATAATAAGTTAATGGTCCCCTCCAAAGGTTCTTTACGTAACATCAATACCGGTGTATTCTCGTAAAACGTAATTTCCACTTTACGAGATCTGGTATATTGTTGAAAATCAGGTATAAATTTAATACGAACCATATGACGTTCACAAAGCGCCGTTAATTGGTTAATTCTTTTAATATGATCAATATGCAAGGCAATATACATTTCATCTACCTTATTCACACTAATAAAATCCTCGACATCATCAAGCCCTCCAAGCAGTGGCTTGGGAATTAAGGAAAAAGGATCCACTGCGTCATCAAAAAAACCCATGATTCTGTACCCATACGTAAGATCTTTGGACAGAATCCGATGCATATTTACCCCTGCATCATTGGCTCCAATGATCACAACACTTTTAAAATTATATCCTTTAAAACGAACATACTTTAAAAGCTTCATAAAAAGCAGTCGGGAAATACTAAGCAAGATAAAAAAGAGAAAATAGAAGTAAACCAAACGCAAACGAGAAATTTCATGAAATTTCAACACCGTCACAAATACTGCTATTAATGCAATATGAATCGTTAAATGTTTAACCATTCGCAGTAGTATCGTTTCTATGCGTTCCACCCGAATGATCCTGTAATCATCCTTAAAAAGCAAAATAATAATCCAAAATAAATTGGTTAACAAAGTAACGGTTCGTACTTCTTTTAATTCCAATCTAGCCAAACTATCAAAGCGTATCAGGAAAGAAAGTAGTATTGCCCCATTTAGCAAAACAATGTCCCAGATAAGGAAGCATAGTTTAAAATAACGTGAAAGTCGATGAGTAGATAGATTTTGTAGTATTGACATATAAAAGAATAATGTATTACTAGTTTCGCTTTTTAATAATTACGTTTATTTTTAAATTTCAGTTTCATAGTATGGGCAAATCTAATACTTACTCTTAAAAATGCGTTTTAATTTTTCTTTCAAAATTAATTTTATAAAAACAGGCCCATAATACAAATAGCGCTTCCACATTCGTTTAGGTTCTTTCAGCAAACGGACAAACCATTCTAAACGTAAATTGATCCAAAAAGAATGCGGCCGAACTACAGTACCGGCATAAAAATCAAAAACAGCACCAATGGAGCATATAATTTTAGCATCCAAGGTTGATTTATGCTGAAATGTCCATTTCTCCTGTTTGGGTGCGGTCATTCCAACAAATAAGACATCGGGTTGAAACGCATTGACCGCATCCAGCATTTGTGTATTTTCAATAGTCGAAAATTCAGTGGCATAGACCGGCGAAAAAGTTTGAAACCGTACATTGGGAAATTCTCTGGCAAGACGCGCTGCAATTTTCTGCAACGTATGCTCCGAAGAACCTAAATAAAAGCAAGTCCCTCCTTTTTTATTTAAATCATCCAAAAGAAAGTGATGCAAATCTGCTCCCGCAATTTTTGTTATTTTTTTATTCTCTAATAATCGCACCCCGGCCACGATAGCCATGCCATCCGGCAATAAAATATCTGATCCTTGCAGGGCAGTTTTAAATAAGGTATCCGTTTCAGCAATACAAAAAGAATATTGATTGATGGTGTTGATCAATGTTTTACCAACTATAAGCAAATCCTTTAGACTGCCAGTGTAAATGGAATAGTCCACTAACGGAACCGATGGTATTGAATTACTCATTACTTAATTTTTGGTCAAATTGTTGGGATGTGTAAAGGAAATAATAGGTAGCTTTACCGATAAAAAAAACTGACTATTTTTTCAAAACCTGGTTATAAATAGACTCAAAATAGTGCTCTTGTAATTCAGGAGTGTAATTTGATTGATAACTCTCAAAAGCATTTGCACCCATTTTTCCTTTTTCGATTATTGAAAGTGCATTGAATTTAGAAATCACCTCTCTTAGACGATTCACTTTTCCTGGTTCAAATAAAAAACCATTATAGCCATCTCTAATCAAAGATTGAGGGGCTCCGATATTTGATGCCAGAACTGGTGTCCTACTGACAAAAGCTTCTATATTAACTAAACCAAAAGTTTCATACCAAACAGAAGGAAAAATCAATGCCTGTGCTTTTTGCAATTCTTCTATCACTTTTTCATTGGATAAATTACCCAAATAACTAATATTAGACGATTCTTTTGTGGCATTTACCACCTGTTCTTTTAGTGGGCCGTCACCTGCAATTTGCAATGAAAAAGGTAATTCCTTAAAAGCATGCAATAATATGTCAATTCCTTTTTCTTCGGATAAACGGCCTATAAATAAAAAATGTTCTCCCCTTTTGATGGGTTGACTTACTTCAGGAATTCTCGTGAAGTTCGGTTTGACCGTAAATTGCTCCTTTGAAACACCAAAATTGGATTGTTGAAAAAGATCAACTGCAAAAGGAGTCAAACACACATACGAATCAATCTTTTTCCAAGTCCCTATTTTTTTGTGAAACCAGACGACAAAAGCGAGCCAAAAAGTTTGAACTGCTGAGGAACGATACACCTTATTACGCACCGCACTCCAAGGAAATGGGTCCTTTAAACTTTTTGTGAATAATTTTCCTTCATTTAAAAGAATTGCCGAAGGACACAACAGACGATAATTATGTACGGTATGAACTAATGGAATACCCAAGCGATTAATAACACGAAATACAAGCGGTCCCATCGCAAAATGCCAGTTGTGTACATGTACTACATCAGGCTGAAATTCACGTATTTTACTCTTTACTTTTTTGGCAGCTCCAATATTCCAAATAGAGACTAGGAATTGCAAGGCCCCTTTCCAAATAGACAAATTTTGAAAACGCAAAATTTCAACATCATGATGCTGTTTTAAAAATTCCAGTTCCTGCTCCACTACGGCATCTTCACCGCCCTGCAATTGATAATGGGTATGAATGAGGAGAATTTTCAATGTTTGAATACTAAATTAATAATCTTATATTTTATTCTGTTAAATATAGAAAATGGTTTTATGAATTGACTAATAATTTTGGGTTCCAAATGAATCTCTTTTGAAAACTGAAATGTTATTTTTTCTCCTTTATCTAATGTAGTTTGGTACCTGCTGAACTTTTCTTTTGTATTACTGGCATCAGGAGAATTAAAACCGATATTATCTATTTTCGATACAAAAGGATGTACCGAAAACAAATCGTTTTTAAATTGATGGTAACACCAGCGGATTGCCCATGAACTAATTCTTCCTTGCATTTGACGATCTAACATGTCAGACATATCAGAACCCATTTTATTAAAATTGCGGCGTGAATTACTATCTTTTTTAAATTCTGAATAATCTTTAACATCCCAATCAATACTAGACCATCGGTCTTTCCATGTTGCCCAACCCCAACTGGAGGAGCGCAAAGCAAAATAAACATCTGCCTCTGATTGTCCATTGTTTATTGGAACACTAAATCCCGTTATTGAGAACACTTTACTTTTGTTTCGATAAAAATTTAATGCTTCATTCATATAATTTAAAAAATTGGGACTGCTGACTAAATCGTCTTCTAACACAATAACCTTTTCATGCTCTTTTATTATTTCATTGACTCCTTCAATAATTGATTGCGCTAAGCCCTTGTTCAATTTAGATTCATAAATTGTCACTGTTTTAAACCCTTTTATTGAACCAATATATTCCCTTACGGCATCAACTGCCTCTATATCTAGTTTACTTTTTGCTGCGTCCGAAAAAACATATAAATCAGATGCTGCAGCGAGATAATTGTTTTGTAATACTTCTACCGTTTGTTTTAAAGTCTCGAGGCGTTTGTAAGTAAAGAGAACTATGGGAGCTAAGATTGATTCCAATTTTTTATTATGAGTTAAATTTAATTCGAAATGCTCAATTACCAGATTTTTATTAATTAAAACATCTAAAAAACTGACTAGTAATTTTTTAATTTTAATTTAAATATATATCCCAACTTACCAAGTTGATTTCCGAATTTTGAGATGAATTTTATAAAATATTTATTTGGAGTTATCAAAGCAAGCAATAATAGAGAAAGAGAAATCACAATTCCGCCGAAAAAACTTTTAATTATTACAAAAAAGGCAATTAAAAACGAATTGTTTTTAAATAAAAATTGAGTGTAATTATACCCCCCAAGATATCCTCTATTTAAAAACCAACTTATTTCCAATCTTTTTTCATCTTGTATTTCATAAATAATTGCTTCATCACAAAAAACTATTTTTGCACTTTGTTGAATTAAAAAATTAAAAAAATCAGAATCTTCACCCCCAGTGTGATTGAAATGAGTTTGGAATGGAGGTGTCCTTAATTTAAATAGTTTTTTTCTAACTAATGTATTACCAGAATATCCTTGGTTAATTGTAGCTAATTGTCCTGTTGTAATAGTATCTCTAATAAAATATGAGCTTTTTCGGATATATGATGGAAAATCTTTTGGTATTTCATAAATTACTTTGCCAAGAACAACATCCGCATTATATTTCTGTTGACAGTCTATTATTTTGGACAACCAATTCTCTTCTGCATATTCATCATCATCAATGAATAGAATAAACTCACCATTAGCCTTAGAAACAGACATGTTTCGTGCATTAGACAATCCCTTTACAGGTTGAGAAAAATACTGAACATGAGTAATAAAACGGTCGGCAACTTCCTTTGCCGATTGAGCCTTATCATTATCAACAACAATTATTTCATATTCGATTTTGGCGATTTGGTTGATAACAGATTCAATACATTTTTGCAATAGTATTGGTCTTTTATAGGTACAAATAAGAATGGAAATCATTTCAATTTATTTTTCATGCGAGCTAATCTAGTTTTCAAAAAACGAAAAAGGCCTTTTGCTTTAATTGACCAATTTTCAGCATGTTTTTGTTGAATCAATAAAGACTCGATTTGTGCTTTAGACCAGTTGGAAGTTGACAAACTATCATTATGTTCTCTAAAGACAGTAATATTTTCATTGATTTGAAATGGCGTATATTTTTTAGCTATTCTTAAAATTAAATCATAATCCATAGCATACTTATATTTTTCATCAAAATATCCTATTTTTTCATAGATAGCTTTTTTTACAAAAACTGTGGGATGTGGAATATTAAATGTATAGGATAAAAATTCTTTTGAATAAGGTAGATTTTTTTGAAATATGAATTCCCCATTTCTTTTTTTTCGTACTAAACTGCCATAAAGCCATTCACAATTAGTGTTAACGAAACAAGACGCAACCAAATCTAAAGAGTTATTTGAATAATAATAATCATCAGAGTGCAATATCGCAATTATATCTCCCGAAGCATGACTAATTCCAAAATTCATAGCTTTACTTACGCCTCCTCTAATATTTGTGAAAACTTTTTCAATATTATATTTTTTAATTATATCTAATGTTTGGTCAACCGAACCACCATCAACTATTATTATTTCATAGTCTTTAAATGTTTGGTTTTTAATTGACAAAAGACATTCTTCCAAGTATTTTTCACTATTCCAGGTACAGGTAATTATTGATATTTTAGGCATATTTTTTTATTTGAGACTTTTTTAATCAAATCATATTTTAAAATAAATCCGAGTATTGCCAACATGTGAAAAAACACTAAATCAAACAATATCTCACTTGTAGATAATACTAAAATCGATATGAAAAATGCAATTGCCATTTTCTTATTTTTCTCATATTGGTAACATAAAAAATAAAAGTAATTATAAATTCCGTATAAATAAAAAACAGTAAATAGTATACCTCTTTGAACCAATAAAGCAGTTAACCCATTATTTCTTAATACATTTTTATCATTAATCCCAATCCTTACCCTTTTGTCGCTTCCTTTACCAAAAAGAAAGTACTCTGGTTGTTCAGTAACCTCTCTCCAGTCCAGTATCGTACTTGCAATTCGAGAATCTCCCCCTTTATCCTGAATAGCATCTTCCCTGTTAATAAATTCTTCAAAGATCTTATCTTTTAAAAAAGTTGTATTATTAAACAGTATAAAAGAACCCGTTAATAATACTGTCATCAACAACATTTTCTTTATTAAAATAATTTTATTTGAAAGTAATATTAAACCTAAAACTAAAACTGCAAATGAAACGTATCCCGTTGAGGAAAATGTGGTTATCAGTGTAATAAAACTAACAATTGAATATTTGTTAATTATTTTTTTAAATAGAATTAAATTAAAAATAATTGAAAGGATAAGTAGGCTTGCAAATATTGTTGGTTCCCAGAAAGGTCCATTATTGCGAATCAAATAAAAATTATAATCAAAATTATAAAATATGGGATTTACTTGAGATGACAAATTGCCATATTGCTCGTTTTCAACTCTAAAAATAGGATCAAAAAATGATTCAATTATTTTAATTGCTGATTCAGAAATTAATAAAATACCGAAGATTATTAAACTTATAATTGATAAAAAATGGATGATTTTTATATAAGTAATTAAAAGAGACGACTTGCAGCCAACTGAAAATCCGAAGCCAATTATAAATGATGATACTATAACTCTAACAACTGATAAATCGTAATTGGGTGTAAAATTAAGGAAATGATAGACTTCAAGAATTAACAGAAAACTAATTAGAAATAGAACATCTTTATATTTATACAATGATCCAAAAAAAAAGAGACTAATTGCCAAACAAATTGTCTCCATAAATTTATTTCTAAATATTGGAATAGTTGAAAAGGCAATCAATAAAAACACTAAAACATAGACAATTCTTTTTTGTTTATTTATGTTGAGTTTCATGAATTATATTTTAAGCTAAAAATAAATTTAAAATTTTGCGAGGAGCTTCTCCTAGGTTTAAGAACATCTTAAAAATAATAATTATCTTTCTAATGTTTCCACGAAATATCTTCCTTCACTACTTTAGCTGGATTACCTCCAATTAATGTATTCTTTGAAGTAAAAATACCTTTCACTATTGAATTAGATGCAATGACTCTACCACTTGGTATAACTGCACCTTTGTATATTTTAACTCCACAACCAATCCAAACATTGTTTCCAATACTAATTGAGTTATTTTGTTGTTGCTTTTTTCCTTGATAACATATTTCATGAAAATCTTCATCTAGAAATTGACAGTCCCAGGATATTGTACAATTATCACCTATCGTTAGGTTATGCATAATAATTAGATTTGTGAAACAATTTATATAACCTCCAGATCCAATTGTTACCGTTGCATTTTTCCAATATCAAATCTACACCCTCGACCCACAGAGTAATTTCCTTTAATAACTAACTTCCCTGCAATATTCAAGTAAGTTCAGTCATTTTTATGAACAAATCCAACAAATGAAGTACCAATCCTGAGCAACCCATTTGATTCAATGTTCTTTAATCCTTTTATTGTAACTTTTTGATGTAGCAACATTTTTTTACCATAGAAAAGTTTAATCCAAATGAAACGAGCAAATACAATTAATGGATTACACCCAGAATGCAATAGGTCTATAAAATTTTTATATAAGTAAACAATAGCGTCCTAAACGATTAAAAAAGAATGGCTAGTTTTTAACTCAAAGTTTACCTTTGAGGTGACCAAAAAACAAAAGCCATTCTCGATGACAAATGTAACACTGTTTTCTCAAATCATTAGTAAACTAGATCGTTCAAAATTCAATAAACTTGTTGTTGAAAAGCAAAGCGACAAACATCAAAAAGGATTTAGTAGTTGGTCACATCTTGTATCTATGTTGTTTTGCCAGTTTGCAAAAAGTCAATCGGTACGTGATATAAGTAACGGACTTCGTTCGGCAACAGGTAACTTGAATCATCTAGGAGTTCAAAGAGCACCTTCAAAATCTACGATTAGTTATCAGAATAAAAAACGCGATTACACACTTTTCAAAGATTACTATTTTCAATTGCTCGATAGTTTAGGACAGCAAGCTCGATTCAAACAGGTAAAGTTTAAAATAAAGAGTAAAATTTTTCTTTTAGATTCCACGACCATAAGTTTGTGTTTAAGTTTGTTTGATTGGGCCAAATACAAAACGGCAAAAGGAGCCGTAAAAATGCATACTTTGCTTGATTATGATGGTCATTTACCCGCTTACGTAAACATTACAAATGGAAAAACTGCTGATAATAAGGGAGCTTACGAGATCCCATTGCTCAAAGGGAGTGTGATTGTTGCAGACCGTTTTTATAATGATTTTTCGCTTTTAAATGTTTGGGACAGCAAAGAGGTTTATTTCGTTATTAGACACAAAGAAAATCTGCAATTTACTACCTTAAAAGAAAACGAACTGCCAGAGAATAGACATTCACATATTTTAAAAGATGAAATAATTGAGCTTAAAAATGAAGCATCATTAAAAAAATATCCACACAAATTAAGACGAGTTGTTGTTTGGGATGATCTAAACAAACAAACTATTGAACTGATAACAAATCATACTAAATGGAGTCCAAACACAATTAGCGAACTCTATAAAAGCCGCTGGCAAATAGAAATATTTTTTAGAGAAATAAAACAACTTCTACACATAAAATCATTCATTGGAACAAGTGAAAATGCAGTAATGATACAAATATGGACAGCACTAATTACAATTCTTGTACTAAAAGCGCTCAAGGCAATGGCGCTATACAATTGGCATTTATCGAATTTGGTAGCATTTATAAGACTTAATATTTTTGTGAAAATTAACCTTCAACTTTGGCTCGACAAGCCCTTTGAAGATCATCATGAAAAAATTCCTGATAGTATACAAGGGGTTCTATTCTAAAAAACTATTGTTTTTCAGTCTCAAGCCAATGAAATTGCAAATTTTATTATACTTGAAATTTATTTAGGACAGTATTGATAAGTAAACAATTATTTTTTGCATATTATGAGTCTTTAATCATTTTACAGACAGTAGTGATAAAGCTTCTAATGTTTTTATTCTGATTATGTATCATTTGTTGTTTTAACTTTTTTTTTCCACAATCTAAAATATTGATTAATACCCCTCTTTTGAATTCATTCTAATCAAATTGAACTTTCAATATGGTTTCAATAATATAATCTAATTGATCTATTGTTAGTTCATAAAACAAAGGCAATCTAACCAACCTTTCCGTGAACTCATCTGAGTTAGGCAATTCAGAAATTTGATTAATGCTATTGCTTTTATGAAAACTAGATTTGTGTAAACTTAAATAATGAAAAACTGCCAAAATATTATTTTCCTTTAAATGACTAATTAGCAAATTACGTTGTTCTCCAGTTTTACATACAAGATAAAACATGTGTCCATTGTTAGTGGCATATTCTGGAATAAATGGCATTTCAACTTGATGCTTTTTCGCCCAATCTTTTAAACCATTATAATAATATTCCCAAATTTCGACTCTCTTATTTTGAATATCTTCAAGATTTTCCAATTGTGCCCATAAATAAGCTGAGATTATTTCTGAGGGAAGAAAAGAAGAGCCAGTATCTACCCAGCCATATTTGTCAACTTCACCTCTAAAAAACTCGGATCTATTGGTCCCTTTTTCCCAAATTATTTCAGAACGGTTTATAAAACGATCATCATTTATTGCAATCAGTCCACCTTCACCGGAATTAATATTCTTTGTTTCATGAAAAGAGAAAGCAGCCATATGACCAATACTTCCCAGAGCACGTCCTTTGTAAAAGGACTCAACTGCCTGAGCTGCATCTTCTATGACAGTTAAATTGTATTTATTTGCCACCTCCATTATTTTATCCATATCACAAGCAACACCAGCATAATGTACTGGTACAATTACTTTTGTTTTAGATGTAATTAAGGCTTCAAGTTTATCTTCATCAATTCCCGGATGATCAGTTCTGCTATCGGCGAAAATTATTTTTGCCCCTTGTCTCACAAATGCTAATGCTGTTGAAACAAAAGTGTAAGAAGGCACAATGACTTCATCTCCTGGCTCAATATTAGCAAGTATCGCACACATCTCTAACGCATCCGTACATGAAGTAGTTAAAAGTACTTTTTTAAATCCGTATCGATTTTCAAAATAACTCTGACATTTTTTAGTAAACATTCCATTACCGGAAATTTTACCAGAATATACGGCCTGATAGATGTAATGCATTTCCTTACCTGTTAAGTAAGGCTTGTTAAATGGTATCATAATTTATTACTATAGTGGTAAATATATTTTATTTCTTCGAGTTTATTAAATCCCATTTTTAAATGAAAATTAAACGATTCCATGTTTTGAAGTGAGAAAGGACTGTTAATACACTCCAATTCACATGTATTTGACCAATAACCAAATGATTGATTCCATAATTTACTTCCCAATCCCATTCGTTTAATATTTTCGTCAACTCCTGTTAATGTAAACAACCCTAACTTATTAGTATTGTTTGTTTTTATAATATGAACCCCGACTATAGTGTTTTTGGTCCGTTCTACAAATAAGCCATCTGAAAAAGATTGATCAAGAGCATTGTCTATCCATTTTCTATAAAGCTCTTTCGTTTTTTCTGGTCCAATCAACGGTTCTTTATAAAATCTTGAAACAGTGGCAGTTTGTTCTGCTATACGATAACATTCTTGTAATTCAGTTTCAGATAATTCAGTTCGAAATTCATAAGGTATATTTGAATATTCATTAGGATTAAATTTTTTGGACATAGTAATCTGCACATCCATTAAATTAAGTTTCAACTGTTCTTTATTTTCTATATTAAGTATTTTCTTAAGACTTATAATATAAACTAATTCAAATTCATCTTCTTTTACTTGTTGTTCACAAGAAACCGGATCAAAGTTATCAGTTTCAGCAAGGATTATACGACCCACTTTTATTCCAAAAAACTCGGTATCCCAATTTAATTTTTCTATTATCATAAACTTTAGTACGTGTTTTTGGATAAAATTTCTCTAAATTTTTCGGCTATTATATTCGGTTGAAGTATTTTTTGACTTAACTCAATACAGTTCAAACTCATTCTTTCCTTTTCTGCCGTTTTCATTTCAAGAATATTTTTTAAACCTGATGCTAAGTCATTGCAATCTCTTAATTTAGCCCTATGTCCTGTAACTCCATTATGGACTAAATCTATCGCAACTCCCATTTCAAATGACGCTACTGGAGTTCCACACATAATAGATTGATTAATCATCATAGGACCGGAATCTTCAATCGACGGGCAAACAAATACATTTGCTGCTTGAAATGCCAAAGCTAAATTAGAATAATTAAGAAACCCTAAAAAGGTATGGCTAAAAGGCAAATCTTTAATCATCTCCTCGTTATTTCTACCAGCTATAATTAAGTGTATGTCTTTTATTTGTTCCTCTGAAATTTGATTCTTTAATATTATTAATGACTCTATTAATTCTTTATATCCCTTTCTAATTTCCTTAACACTAACTGCTCCAAAAAAAATCAATTGCTTGTCTTGCGGTAAACCCAGTTGATTTCTTGCTTCTGATTTATTCCCCGGTTTAAATAAGTCATTATTTATTGGCAAATGAATTTTATAATGCGGTTTATTTATGAATAAACTACTTCTCTTTAATTGATCAAATTGCCATTGAGAAGCCGCTATTGGAATAATATTTGATTTTTCAATGAAATCAAATTTATTTAACCAATTAAGATTTGTTTTATCTTTACTATTGTTAGAATATATTCCTGGACAATGTCCACATTCTTTGGTGTAACCCAAACAATCCCATGCATAATGACAGCCCCCCGTGATTGGTGCCATATCCATCATGTACCACAATATTGGGGCATTGGTTTTTTTATTTAAATAATGCAAATCACTTGTACTCAGAAAAAATTGAGGAAAAAGATAAATAAATGCATCTGGTTTAAAACTAATTTTTTTAAGTATTTTTTTTGCTTTAAATGTCGATTTTTTTTCATCTATACCATCCATGTAATAATTTGAATCAAATAAATGTTCGTTTTGAACTTTAGGTTTTAACCTATTTTTCAACCTTTGATAAATGCCTAAAAGAGTACCTGTGATTGTTATTGTGTTTTCATATTTCTTTTCAAGTCTTGAACTTGTGACTATCTTCACATTACACCCGCTTTGATTTAAACATTGCATCAAATCAAATGCAACTATTCCAGACACTTTGTATGGATGGGATGCCGTTAAAATTACAATATTATATTTTTTATTTGTCCCAAATTCCTCTGGCTGTTCCATTAATTATTTTTTTGTATTGTAAAGGTAAAACTAGATTTGATATTAAAAAAAGGAAGCTATTTCCATATATTATTCCAGGCACACCTAGTTGAAAATAAGTTGCAAGAATTATGCTTAAGGGAATATTAAGTATGATTACCAGAAAACTCAGCCATAATTGTGCTTTTAATTTACCTACTCCATTAATAAAGTTTACATAAATCATATTATACGAAAATACCAACACATAAACAGCCATCGAAATAGACAAACTTATGGGTACTTTTACTTTGGTTCCTAACCAAAAATTGTAAAACCAATTAGCCATTAAAAGCATAATAATTAAAGTAATTGGAATTAAAAGCCATAATTTTTGAATATTTTGTACTGATTTTTTTATCCAATTAAAATCATTTCTGTTATATGCGTCAGTAAAAGAAGACCAATATGGAGTAATGACAATTGAGTAAATCATAATTATTATTGAGAAATATTTGAAGGCTATATTATAGGGCACTACTGCGGCTGGTCCAAATAATTGAATTATAATAAAATTATCGGTTGAAAAAAGAATCATAGCACCGATTTGAAGAATAAAAAAATTGAAACCCAAACCAAAAATATCTTTTAAATATTCCTTTTTCCATAAGCTAACTGTTGGCTTAAAGGCTTTGTAACGAGTATTAAATGCAAATAAATTGAACCAAACAAGAATAAGCACAGGAAAGACAGAAAAAATAGTTCCGAAAATCAACAGTGAACTTTCAGATGTTTTGGTCATAATCCAAATCAACAACAAAGATCCCGCTTGTATGAAAAAATTAATCTTCCCTTGCATAGAATGATGCTGATCCGCTGTATAGATAGTAGTTATCAACTTTACCACTAACTGCAAACAGAAAAAACCAAAAACTATGGGCATTAAAATCCTCAGATCCTTTTGCAAACTCGCGGATGTATTGAATACTTTTGTCCAGTCAATAAATATGTTCAAAACAAAAAAAAACAAAATCAAACCAACGCAGACTGCTCCAATTGTAAAATAGGCCACACTTACATAACCTCGGGCTAATGTCATATCACCATTTGCTTTTGCTTCTGCAAATTTATTGCGTAAACCATTACCTAATCCAATATCAAAAAAAGCAAACCACCCTATAAATGAACTTATAGTCAACCAGATTCCGTAATTCTCCATATTGAGAAAAGATATTGTAAGTGGTACCAGGAGAAAACTAGCCAACATGCTTCCTCCTTTGTAGATAAACGACAATAGGACATGTTTGCTGATATTTTTGGTACGATCACTTTTAATACCAACTTTATCGTATATTTTGTATAACTTATTTTTCATTATAGGCTTTATTATAAATCGCTATTATGCTAATTCCACTATTACCTCACAAATTTCCACCTTTGAGAAAGAAAGTGCGATCACCAGAACTTATTTTTTTATTTCATGCGCAGACTGAATGAAACTACCTAAAAGTTAAAAACTTTACATAGCTAGTATTCAAATAGTATGTCGGCAAGATTAATAAAATTATTATTGGTTTATATAATTAAAAATATAGCTTCCTCCTTTATAAACTTCTTATCTACTCTTGATTCAAATTTTTATTTGCTTTTTATCCAAAAAACGAATTAAAGCAGCAAAATTAACTTGTGAGATCCAGATTCTACTGGTTGCAGGAGTGGCACCGATTTCAGCTACAGGATTCCACAAATAAAAAATCCCTTGATAAACTAAAGCTGTTGGTTTATAAAAATACGTTCGCCCCGTCCCAGTATTTGATAATAAAGGGGTATCCCAAAAAACATAATTGATACCGTCATCACTTCTACCTAATAATATTTCATTTGCAGATTCAGGAGATACCACACAATAATATTTATTATTATATTCAAAAAAATCAAAATGCCAAAAATCAAATCCTGACTTATATTTAGGCAATACATCTAATGTTTTAACAAATTTATTTTTGAATAAATCATTATCTGGCAAATCCCAAATAGATAAGCCTAGAGGGATTCTATTAGGAGTAAACAGATGATGATCTCCATATAATTTAACTTGCCCATTGACAGAAGCAATAATTGGACACATTTCACTATCTTCAGTACTGGATTTCTCTCCGGCAAAAAACTTTTTCTCTGTAAATGTTGTACCATCAATAGAATATTTCCCAAAAGTACCACGAGCCATTTTATTAGCAGAACAAGATGGAGTGTAATTTTCTCTCCAAAACACCCACAAACCTTTTCCGTCATAATAAAGACTTGGATCTGAATTATAACCTTTTTTTGGTGTTTCTTCCATTACTCCACTTGCAATCCAATTTGTAGGTACCACACTCTCGTCTGTTGAATCTCCATAATATAAAATAGGGTTTTCAATCGATGAATCATATCCTCTATATGGAGAAGCAATCATCCACCATTTATGTCCAGCGAAGCCTTTAGGGATAAATCGCACACAGGGATGTATTAAATCGTCAAAATACTTCTCTGGTTGAGGAGTGGGAGCACTAACTTTGACTCCCAATTTCATAGCATCTATTTGATTTAAATCAATGTCAGTTGTGTTTGAAGTTGTATTTACTTCTTTTTTATCAGTTACATCTTTAGAACAAGAAGAAGAAATTAAAACAGCAATTATAAAAATTCTTTTAAGGTAGTTTTCTATCATGTATTGTTTGGTTCTAAAATATTGGCTTACTATGAGCTAATATTTTACTTTTTCATTAAAATAAGCATCATCCAAAATAACTGCACTACCCATTTTACGTAGGTTCAAATTTAAATAATCACAAAAGCGGGTGATTATTTTTTCATGCACTTCTATTGAAAATAATTTACATTAGTATAACCACCCTCTTTCAAGTATTATTCTCTCTCTAATACAATTGCAAATCACTGGCTATCATCTCCTTCACCATTGCCGCTAAATCATACTGAGGCTCCCATCCCAATTGCGTTTTAGACTTGGTTGGGTCACCAATCAATAAATCTACTTCGGTAGGACGGTAATATTCAGGATCCACACGAAGCACCACTTTACCTATTTCTAGCTGGTATAAAGGATTTGAACATGCCGCTACTGTAGCCGTTTCATTTTCTTGTTCTCCATCAAAAGTCAGCGTAACACCCACCTCAGCAAAAGCCATGATAACGAAATCTCTAATGTAAGTAGTCACACCAGTTGCGATCACATAGTCTTCTGCTACATCTTGTTGTAAAATTCGCCACATCGCTTCAACATAATCTTTCGCATGGCCCCAGTCTCTTTGTGAATTTAGATTTCCCAGGTAAAGGCATTCTTGCTTTCCTTTCGCAATAGCAGCAGTGGCCATTGTAATTTTACGGGTAACAAAGGTTTCACCACGTCTAGGAGACTCATGATTAAAAAGGATTCCGTTACACGCATACATATCATAAGCCTCACGGTAGTTTTTAGTAATCCAAAAACCATAAATTTTAGCCACACCATACGGCGAACGTGGATAAAATGGAGAGTTTTCATCATAAAACCCTTTTTCATTTTTATTTTCAGCGAAACCTCCATACAATTCAGAAGTGGACGCTTGATATATTCTAGTTTTTTTTCCTAAACCCAAGATTCGTACCGCCTCCAGTATTCTTAAAGTCCCAATACCATCAACATTCGCCACATATTCTGGAGAATCAAATGATACCTTCACATGAGACATCGCACCCAAATTATAAATTTCATCCGGTTGTACTTCCTGAATGATTCGGATTATATTAGTAGAATCGGTCAAATCACCATAATGCAATTTAAAGTTCACATGGGCTTCATGTTGGTCTTGATAGATATGATCGATACGCTGTGTATTAAAAGAGGAAGCACGGCGTTTCACACCATGAACGATGTATCCTTTTTCTAATAATAATTCTGCTAAATAAGATCCATCTTGACCCGTGATTCCTGTTACTAATGCTATTTTTTGTGTAGTGCTGTCCATAATTTTTGTCTTAATTTCCACTAGAAAAACACACCCCTAACCCCTCTGGAGAGGGGAATAGCTGCATGTATGTATTTGAAACTATTTGTTAATTAGTGTTATTTTTTTTACGTTTTGTATATTTTCTACAAACCAATCATACGTTTTCTGTATTCCTTCTTCAAGATTCACCTGATGTTTCCATCCCAATTCATGCATTTTAGAAATATCCATCAATTTCCTTGGTGTACCATCAGGTTTACTACTGTCCCAAATAATTTCTCCTTGATGTCCAGTGATTTTTTGGATGGTTTCGGCTAATTGTTTAATCGTCAAATCTTCACCTGTTCCTACATTGTATAAATACTCCGGTAATTTATTTTCTAAAGCAAATACAACAGCTTCCGCCATATCATCCACAAAAAGAAATTCTCTCATCGGCGTTCCGCTGCCCCAAAGAGTCACGGGCGCATGATTATTTTCCTTGGCCTCATGAAATTTTCGCATCATCGCCGGCAAAACGTGAGAAGAAGTTAAATCAAAATTATCATGAGTACCGTATAAATTAGTTGGCATCAAACTGACATAATCTTTTCCAAATTGTTTTCGGATAGCTTCACAAGCTTTAACCCCAGTAATTTTTGCAATAGCATACCATTCGTTTGTTGGTTCTAATGAATCTGTTAGCAAATACTCTTCTTTCAAAGGTTGCGGAGCCAATTTAGGATAGATGCAGGAGCTTCCCAGAAAAATAAACTTCGCTACTCCGGATTGCAATGCGGTATCGATTAGATTATTTTGGATTTGCATATTTTCCATTATAAATTGATATGGAAAATCATTGTTAGCCAAAATCCCCCCCACTTTTGCAGCAGCATCAATAATAACTTCTGGTTTTTCGGTAGCTATGTAGTCTTTTACCGCTTGTTGGTTTTTTAGATCTAATGTTGCACTGGATGCTCCAATTAAGTTCGTATACCCTTTAGCGGTAAGAGTACGCCAAATAGCGCTACCCACCATACCGTTATGCCCTGCAATATATATTTTAGTATTTTTATTCATTTTTTCTATTTTTAATGTGCTTGTCCCTATTAGTTTTAAGTACCGGGAACAAAAATAATGACCCTTAATATTTTTTTCTTTTGAAATCGAATATTCACAAACTTTAATAAATTAGCAACTTATGAGCAATCAAGACAAAAAAAAAATACCAATTTCATAAAAACACTAATCGCACCCACTCGCTCTGTTCGCCCTTATATTTTTACTCTAAAAAATAACGATAAGAATTTCAGCGCTGGCAGTAGGGAGTGACCCCCGAGTCGAGTGTGAAACACGAGCGGCTGGGGTCGCGATAGGGAAATTCGTTCGATGATTTTTGGTGTAAAAATATTGAGGCTTGATTTTTTGTTTCTTTTGTATCAAGACAAAAGAAAAAATTATCTTCAAATAAAAAAGTAGATTGACTTATCTAGCTACTTCTGTGATCTCTCGTCGAGATAACAAATCACACCTCTTTGTTAATTCAACAAATCCGAATTGTCTCGTTCAAGAGCATTATAAACGTTTTTAACATCCTGAGAAAATTCTTTCTTCAAAATTAAATTGGCGGTATCGGTGTGAACAAAAATAGTGTCCTTAACTCCTATAAAAGCAGTATAATTGTTAGTTCCAATCACCATATTTCCATTTTCATCCACCGGATGACCAATAGTAATCAGATAATCGTAAACAGATTCAAAAGAACCTAAATCTGACCATTCAAATTGAGAAGATACTACTTTGATCTTTTTAGAGCGTTCCATGACGGCATAATCAATGCTAATAGATGGAATATCCATAGACATCGCTAAATCTAAATTTCCATCACTGTTATTTTCCCAAGCTAATTTTGATTTTTCATAAACCTCTGGAGCATAAATTTTTAACTCTTCCAAAAGCACTCCTGCTTTAAAACAAAACATACCGCTGTTCCAAAGAAAATTTCCCTTGGCTATAAAATCGCGTGCAGAAACCTGGTTTGGTTTTTCCCTAAAGGAAACTACATTGTCTCCTTTACGTTCAATGTAACCATATCCTGTTTCCGGTTTAGTGGGAACGATACCAAAGGTAACTATGTAACCGTTGACTGCTTTTTCGACAGCTTCTTGAATCGCTTCTTCATAGCGTTCCATTTCACCTATAATATGATCCGATGGAGTCACTACTAAGATCTCATCCGGTTCAGATGCAAAAGCCGCAAAAGCAATAGCAGCAGCCGTATTTCTGGGGGTAGACTCAATTATATCTACATATTTTGTATTCGATTTCTCTAATACTTTTTTACTCAAATGGCAGTTATCAATATTACCAACAACCATTACTTTATCAGCAAGCGTACTGTTGCGATCTACAGTCATCTCAAATAAAGATTTACCATCAAAAATATCAAGATATTGCTTGGGTTGACTTTTGCGTGATAATGGCCATAAACGACTACCAACACCTCCAGTGAGTATTACGTGTGTAATTGAATGCTTTTCCATATTCTATCTATACAAGGTTTAAAACCCTAAATTACTTTTCTTAATTCTTTCTCGGCTACCTCTTTCCGCAAACTGCTACTTGAAAAACGATGATCCCGGACATTGAAATACAATTCAATTCCTTTTTCCTCACAATAGCCGCGTCCAGTGAAGTTTTTTTCTCTGTATTCATCTCCGATGATACGGACATCTAATTTGAAAGAGCGTAAAATATCTTCCAAATCTTGTTCTGTTGTATAAGGCACAATTTCATCCACATGCACGCACCCTTTTAGTTGAATATAGCGCTCCACAACAGATTGTGTAGGTCTGTTTTTTTCGGGACGGTCAATTGTTGGATCAGTTTGTAAAGCCACAATCAAATAATCACATTGTCTTTTTGCTTCTTCTAACATTTTAACATGCCCGGCATGAAGTAAGTCGAAGGCACTGAAAGTAATTCCTATTTTCATTTTTGATATGTAATTTAATTCTTTGCTAAATTTATAACCGCCCATCCGCTAGATCTCCCAAAACGCCTTTAACATCGTACAAAAGACCATTCGGCTTTTGCAATTTTGTAAGGTCAAGGTCAAAAAACTCGCTATGTGCAACACCTAAAACTATTGCATCAAATTTTTGATTGGGCAACTCTTTAGTCGTTTCTAATTTATATTCGTGATAAACGGCAACTGGATCAGCCAAAGGGTCATAAATAGTAACTGCTATTCCGTAATCTGTTAAAGCAGCGATGACATCGACAATTTTTGTATTGCGAACATCAGGGCAGTTTTCTTTAAAAGTAATTCCCAGCATTAAAACAGTGGCACCATTAACTGAAATTCCTTTCTTAATCATTAATTTGACAATTTGGGACGCAACATATTCCCCCATACTATCATTCAAGCGCCTTCCGGCTAATATAATCTCGGGGTGATATCCAAATTCCTGAGCGCGCTGTGCCAAATAATAAGGATCGACTCCTATACAGTGACCACCGACTAATCCAGGTTTGAAAGGTAAAAAGTTCCATTTGGTTCCCGCAGCTTCTAAAACGGCCTGAGTATCAATATTCATTAGATTGAATATTTTAGCCAGTTCATTTACAAAAGCAATATTGATATCTCGCTGTGAATTCTCAATTACTTTGGCAGCCTCGGCAACCTTTATCGAAGGCGCCAAATGGGTTCCGGCACTAATAACCGATTGATATAATTCGTTTACTTTTTGTCCTATTTCAGGTGTTGAGCCTGATGTGACTTTTAATATTTTATCTACGGTATGTTCTTTATCGCCTGGATTAATTCGCTCTGGCGAATAACCTGCAAAAAAATCTATATTAAATTTCAATCCGGACACTCTTTCTAATACAGGTACGCATTCCTCCTCGGTTACTCCGGGATAAACAGTAGATTCGTAAATAACGATATCTCCTTTTTTTAATACTTTACCTACGGTCTCACTTGACTTATATAACGGAGTTAAATCTGGACGATTATTTTTATCGACAGGTGTTGGAACAGTCACAATATAATAATTGCAGTCGCCAATTTCCTCCCACTTAGTAGTACAATACAGTCCAACATTACTTCCCGGTTTACCAAGCAATACTTTTTGTAATGATTCCGAATCAATTTCAAGTGTTGCATCAGTTCCTAATTTCAATTCGGCGACCCTTGTTTCATTTATATCAAATCCTACAACAGAATGTTTTGTGGCAAATAAGCGTGCTAATGGCAAACCCACGTAACCAAGACCTATTACTGCTATTTTTAAATTAGATTTCATTTGTTTTAAACTAATATCTGACACGATTGTTAATTATAATGCACCGCTACGCAATTCAAAACCACATTAATGGGTTCAAATCGTTTTTTTTTAAGTTTGCAAATATAGTTACAATATGCCGGTTTATTGTATTATAATTTTTTAACGAGCAACTACGGCCGTAGTTAAAAAAGCCTAAAAAATACTAAGGTATTGTATTTCAGCATTTAACAGCAATTATTATTTTCCCCTTCACAAAAAAAATCACCTAAATAGGTGATGGGAATATTCTTATAAAAATAATTCTGATTCAGAAGAAATAAATCTTCTCTTATCCACTTTCCAAGTAAGTACATTCCTCTTTTAAAAAAATAAAGACTACGCCCATCCCCACAAAATAATACAAAAGGCCCAAAATCTACAAATACAATTTCGTAAACTTTAGGGCTTGAACTATTTGAGTCTTATTTTTTATATTTTACCTCATCGTCATGACATATAACCGGAAAGTTATCGAAGTAAGACACTTCACAGATCTCTTAATTAAAAGCGTGCTTATTTAATTTTCATTTTCAAAACACATCCTAAGGTTTCTAAAACAAGGACATAATGCGTTTTATTAACCTCGCGAACAAAAGCTTCTTGGGCGGAGAAAGGACCTGATTCCAAAGTGATTTTATCTCCAACTTTTATAGAATCAATCGATATATCATAAGTATCGGGTGTTTCAAGCCAACTTTTTATAACACTAATCTCTTCATTCTTAACAATAGCAGGTTTTCCCAACCAAAACAAATAACGAACCGCACCCGCTGATTGAAAAACTAAATTCCTGTCAGTCTCTTCTAATTGTACAAAAACATACGAATTAAATAAAGGCACTTCGACCTTTTTTTTTCTATCCGACCATTGACGTACTTGAGTAATTAATGGACAATAGCATTCTATTCCAATTTTATTTAATTGTTCCGCTACTTTTTTCTCCCATTTAGGTTTTGTATATACTACGTACCAGTTCATCTTGCGTTTTATATTGAAATATTTTTTTAATTAACCCCTTGCATCTTATTAGTTTTTAATAGTTCCAACTAAAAGAATCACTCTACACTAATTTACGATCCAATTCCCTGATACACGAATCCAATTTTTTCCAAAGCTGGACCATTCAAGATATTTCTTCCATCAAATACAAATGCTGGCTTTTTCATAGCATCATAAATGCGTTGCCAATCGTACTGAGCAAATTCATCCCACTCCGTCAGCACAGCTACAGCATGGGCATTTTCACAAGCTTCATATGGATCTTGAAATGACAGTATACAATCAGCATTCTTTTCGGCAGTTCTTGTTTCTAAATAATCTAAATCAGCCAGTACTTTCTTTCTGGACACTTTAGGATCATATACGGCAATTTTTGCATGTTCATTTATTAAATCATCCGCTACATAAATTGCTGCCGATTCCCTAGTATCATTAGTGTCTTTTTTGAAAGCCCATCCAAGAAAAGTGATTTTTTTATCGGAAACAGTATTATAAAGTGTTTGCACTATATTATTCGAAAAGCGTCTTTTTTGATGGTCGTTCATGATAATCACTTGTTCCCAATAGTCAGCCACTTCGTTTAACCCATACGATTTTGCTATGTAAACTAAATTCAAGATGTCTTTCTGAAAACAGGAACCTCCAAACCCAACGGAGGCTTTTAAGAATTTTGAACCTATTCTGCTATCCATTCCAATGGCTTTAGCCACTTCGTTAACATCGGCTCCAGTTTTTTCACAAAGCTCAGACATCGCATTAATAGAAGAAATTCGTTGCGCTAAAAAAGCATTCGCAGTCAACTTTGACAATTCAGATGACCAAACATTCGTGGTTAATATTTTATCTTCGGCTACCCAATTCGAATATACTTCAACTAGCGCCTGTATCGCTTTTTGTCCTTCTAAAGTTGTGTCGCCTCCTATTAAAATTCGGTCTGGATTTAATAAATCCTGAACGGCAGTTCCTTCCGCTAAAAATTCTGGATTGGAAAGGATTTGAAACTGAACTCCATTTCCTGTATTATCCAAAATACTTTTGATTGCTTCCGCTGTTCGCACTGGCAGCGTTGATTTCTCTACTACTATTTTGTTGTCTTTCGCAATTTTGGCAATTTGTCTGGCACACAATTCAATATATTTCAAATCTGCTGCCATTCCTTTTCCTTTTCCATAGGTTTTGGTAGGCGTATTCACTGATATAAAAATGATTTGAGCTTCATCAATCGCTTTCTCCACATTGGTAGAAAAGAACAAGTTTCTCCCTCTCGCTTCTGCAACAATTTTATCTAAACCTGGTTCATAAATAGGAATATTATCTATATTCTCATCATTCCAAGCGGCAATTCGCTCTTCATTTAAATCAACAACAGTAACTTGTATCTCTGGGCATTTTTGGGCAATAACTGCCATAGTTGGGCCTCCAACATATCCAGCCCCAATGCAACATATTTTTGTAATTTTCATTTCTTCTGTACTTTATTCTATTTTCCTTGTTCTAATTTCTTGTACTTCGTTCAACGTTTTCTGGTCGCTCCTATTTTATGCTTTGTATTTTCAAATTCTGCAAAATAAAAAAGCACCAATGTTATTTTTAATTAAAGCAATATCGACTGCAAATTAAATCTAAAATTATGTTTTTACTTTTTTGCTAGATCAAAAAAGTAACAAAAAAATCACTGCCTAAAAATTAAAAACTTAAAAACTACCTCAAAACTCTGTTCCGAGCCCCGAGCCGTTCGCCTTCTAGGCTCAACTCGCGGAGCTCTACCACTATGTTTTTTCGTTGTTTTTTGACATTTTCAATTTAAGGGCGGAAGTAAGATCTTTACCGATGCTATTCTTTATTCTCTGTTCTTTCGTCAATTTTCTTTATTCTATCTTCTTTGTCTCCTATATCCCGAAACCAGCAATTTCATAGAAATATCTTCTACTAACTGCTAACCGCCTATCTTAAATTATTCCAATACCAGTCAACCGCTTCTTTTAAGCCTTCCTGTAGAGAATAATTTGGATTATATCCTAATAGTTCTTTTGCTTTGTCAATACTTGCCAAAGAATGAGGAATATCCCCCACTCTATTGGGTCCATAAACGACTTCAACATTAGCGATTCTCTCGTCATACTTAGCCAAGAATTCCTTCAAATAACGGACTAAGTCATTTAATGTATTTCTATCGCCATAAGCCGTATTATAAATAGTATTCACTGCCGCAGTATTATTTGTCGACATCGCCAACTCATTCATCTGAATCACATTATCAATATAAGTAAAATCACGGGAAAAGTTCCCATCGCCATTAATTTGAGGGCTTTCCAACTGCATTAATTGCATTACAAATTTAGGAATAACTGCTGCATAAGCTCCGTTAGGATCCTGTTTTCGTCCAAAAACATTAAAATAACGCAAACCTATTGTTTCCATTCCGTACGTTTTGCTAAAAATCTCAGCATACAACTCGTTTACATATTTTGTTATTGCATAAGGAGAAAGCGGATTCCCTATTACGGCTTCCACTTTTGGCAATCCCACCGAATCTCCATAGGTCGATGAACTTGCCGCATATATAAACCGTTTCACATCAGCATCTCGGGAAGCTACAAGCATATTCAAAAAACCAGAGACATTAACATCATTAGTAGTAATCGGATCATTTATAGAGCGGGGAACTGATCCCAAAGCCGCTTGATGTAAAACATAATCGACGCCTTTTACTGCATTTTGACAATCAGTCGCATTACGTATATCTCCTTCAATTAAATGAAAGTTAGCATTATTTATAAAATCTTTAAGATTATGTCGGTATCCCGTTGCAAAATTATCAAAACAAACCACTTGGTGTCCTTTGGACAAAAAATATTCACAAAGATTTGAGCCTATAAATCCTGCCCCACCCGTAATTAATATGGTACTTTTTGATAATTCTTCCATTTTTTTTTCAGTTTAAAACAATCAATTTATTTAGTTGCTTTTTTACGTAATTTTTGAATGATTTTTTCATAAAGATTTTTTGGCTTGTCTTCTTCATGATATCCATTTGAATAAGTTCCATAACCATAACCGTAGCCATAACCATATCCATAACCTGCTCCATATTTAGCTTTGTTTTCAAAACCATTCAAAATAATACTGGTATTATTTAACTCTCCTCGTTTAACTCTATTATTTAAAAGCGTAATCATTTCTTTTTTGGTGAAGTTCTGCCTTACAATATATAGGGTTACATCGCAATATTGTGCCAACTCTAATGTGTCAGATACCAGTCCAACCGGCGGTGTATCCAAAATGATATAATCGTATTTTTTCTTTAAGTCATTCATTAAATCTTTCATTCTTTCATTCATGATCATTTCCGCTGGATTGGGAGGAACTGGCCCTGAAAGAATCACATCCAGATAAGGAATTTGCGTATGATTTATAATTTCATCAACCGTTTTTTGATTAATTAGATAATTGACAACCCCTACTTCATTCGATAAATTAAATTCAGCAAACAGTTTTGGTTTTCTTAAATCAAGACCTATAACAACTGTTTTTTTTCCGCTAAGTGCAAATACCGTTGCGATATTTATTGAACAAAATGTTTTTCCTTCACCACTCACTGACGATGTGATCATCAGTGTCTTGGCTCCATCTAGGTGTTGTTGCTTATATAAAAACTGAAGTGAAGAACGAACAGCTCTAAAGGATTCCGACAAGGCAGATTTAGGTTTGTCATAAACTGCTAGATCGGAAGTGTCTTTATTCAGTCCTATCACTCCGATCAAAGGAATTTTTGTTAGTTTACTAATGTCTTCCGTATTTTGGATAGAATTATTGATAAAGAAAATTATAAATACAAACAGTAAAGGAAAAAGTATTCCTAAGAACAATGCTAAAACATAGTTCACAGATGTTTTTGGACCCATAAGCCCTCCGCCAATATCCTTCGCAGGATCTATAAAATGAATATCCGATAAATTTGCCGCCTTAACAATATCAGCCTCACTTCGTTTTTGAAGAAACGTGCTGTAAATATTGTCACTTAAATCATATTTTCTTTTAATCTTAATCAATTCCTGCTGATCATCCGGAAGTTGTTTTATGGTGCTTTCCGCTTCATTAATTTTACTGCTCACCACTGCTAAATCGCCTTGTAAAGAAGCTTTGGCTGTCGATATGTTTTCTAATAACACCTTTTTGACAGCCTCCATTTGATTGTCAAAATCTTTAAATATCTTATCACTTTTAACTGCATAAGCCATTTCAGATCTTTGAGTAGAAAGCGAAATCAATTTGGAAACATTCATTACAACATTGGGATCATCAATACCCGCTACTGATGGTGCCGGAAGTTTAGAATAATCTACGCTGTTTTTTAAATATGATTTTAAAGAATTGTAATATGCCATTTTACGGGTTACTTCATCTTTCTTTACATCAAATTCAAGGATTTTATCCGAAAATTTTTCTCCACCTGCTTCTACGTCATAAATATTTTTGCCTTTTCTAAAAGATTTAAGCTCATTTCCAGTTTCCTTAAGTTGGGATTCCATTGCAATTAAGGTACTATCAATAAAAGCAATGGTATTTGTCGCAAATTGATTTTTACTGTCTAATTGTCTTTTTATCAGCATTTTTACAGTCGAATTCAAATACTCAACCATTCTTGCTTTGTTGGTGCCTTGCATCCCCAGCGTAATTATGGAACCTCCTTTGTCATCTGATCTGACATTTATTCCTCTATAGCCGGAAACAGTTCCGTCAAAATTATTAAACTGCACAAAGTATTCGTTTCCTTTATAAAAACCTGGGTTGTCTTTTATTTGTAATTTCCAATTTAAAAAAGGCAATGATACTTGTTCCCCGACCTTATACCTTTTTACAAAATCACCTTGGGCGACTGAAGTATTGCTATAAGAATTATTTGAGTAGGTTATTAATGAGACATTTTGATTTTCAAAAGGTATTCTTATTTCGTAAACATTATCACTCAAAAATTTAATCCCAATTAAATTTCCAGCTAGTTGACCTTTTGATTTATCAATATTTACATAAAAAGGGACTGCACCATACGCATCTTCCATTCTATATTTACCTTGAACCAAATAACCGATGTAATATTGTAGTTTATCAACAACCAACTCATTATGCGATCTGGATTGCAAGGTGGTCGAAATAGTTTGAACCTGATCTGAAGTTCCTCCCCAGTTAAAAACTAAGCTAGTGGTAGAGGTAAACAAGGGATTCGTTTCTTCTTTTACGGAAATAAGTGTCTCCATTCCATAAATTTTTTCTTTACGAATGTTAACCTGGTAAGCAATTGTGAAGGTAATTAAGAGACTAATTAAAAACCATTTCCAATAACTTCCTATTTTTATTAAAAATCCTTTAAAGTCAAAACTTACTTGGTCTTCAAAAATTGAAAAATCTTTTATATCTAGCATTTTTTGAATTGTGTTTTAATTTTTAAATAGCAAAAAGTAAGTGGTCGTTGCCAATGATAATAATGTTATGATAGTCCCCAACGATTCTATACCTGTTTTACCAGTTCCCCAAGTCTTTTGCTTAAGTGGTTTTATATAAATATAGTCATTTGGTTGCAAATAAAAATAAGGCGAATTCATTACGTTTATATCCGTAAGATCGATATCATGCATTTGGACTCCTGTAGGCGATTTTCTAATAATTGTAACTGCTTTTCTGTTTCCTGTGATGGTTATGTCACCTGCATTTGCAATAGCTTCCATCACATTTACATGCTCTTGAAATAAAGTTTTGGTTCCCGTGCTCCCTATTTCGCCATTGATGGTATATCGAAATCCAGCTAATTTTACGGTAACAAAAATATTAGCCGCTGCATTAAAATACTCTGCTAATAATTGTTTCTCTATTCTAACTCTTATTTCATCCAAAGTAAAACCAATCACATTTAAATCACCCAAAACAGGCATTCTAATATTTCCATGATCATCCACGGTAAACCCATCAAAATAAAGTCCCGTTTCTGATTTACCGGTTTCACCTTGATTTGTAGTACTAAAAATAGAAACTAATTTTGGATCATTTGCTTTTATGCTGATACTCAAAACATCATTCGTTTGCAATCTGTATGGTTTTGATTCAACCGCCGAAATAGTCGTTTCATCACTTGAGTTATCCTTTTTTTGAAGATAAATTAAATCTTTGCTTGGAATGCAAGAAGAAAATAACACACTAATACATAGCAACAAATAGAGTTGGGTCTTGCTCATTTCAATATTTTTAACGACAAATATAGGTTTTCATTTACTATTTAAAAAGAATCGCTATTTATTAAATGCATTAATTATTTTTTAAAGACTTTTCAAACGGAACTCTATGTAATATACTTCTTCCCAAGGTAACTTCATCAGCATATTCTAATTCATCGCCAACTGAAATTCCTCTAGCAATTGTTGATATAATTATTTCACAATCACCAATTTGCTTAAAAATATAAAAATTGGTGGTATCCCCTTCCATTGTTGAGCTTAAAGCAAAAATAATTTCATTTACAATGCCTGATTTTACTTTTTCAACAAGCGTGGCTATATTTAACTGACTGGGGCCAACTCCGTCTATTGGCGAAATTTTACCTCCTAAAACATGATAAATCCCTCTGAATTGACCTGTATTTTCAATGGCCATCACATCTCGAATATCTTCCACAACACAGATAATTTGATGGTTCCTGTTTTTATTGGCACATATTTCACAAAGGACACTGTCCGAGATATTATGACAACTGTTGCAATACTTGATATCTTCGCGCATGGTCATTAATGCTTGTGCCAAAAAACCCGTTTGTTCCTTTGGTTGTTTCAATAAATGCAACACCAATCGCAAAGCCGTTCTCTTGCCAATTCCGGGCAACTGAGACATCTCATTGACTGCTTTTTCTATTAATTTTGAAGAAAATTCCATAAGTGCAAAAGTAATCAATTACTTCATTTGTTCCATCGGTTATTTGCTATATCGAAGCTGCGATTTACCACATTTCTAAATAAATGAAGGAACAAATAACCGATTAAGCAAAAAATCGTATTTTGGCTTCAAATAAAAAACAAAATGACTCCAGGCACCATATTACTACTTGTATCTATTTACTTCGGAATACTATTCTACATTTCCCATGCCGTTAGTAAAAAAGACAGTGGAAATGATGCTTTTTTTAAAGCCAATAAAAATTCGAAATGGTATTTAGTAGCCTTTGGAATGATAGGAACCGCACTTTCCGGAGTGACATTTATATCGGTTCCGGGGGAAGTAGGAGCTCCAACTGGTGAACAATTCAAGTATTTTCAGTTTGTATTAGGAAACGCCATTGGTTTTATAATCATTGCTAAAGTCTTACTTCCTTTATATTACCGCATGAATTTGACTTCTATTTACGGATATATAGAACGCCGATTAGGAACTTATTCTTATAAAACCGCCGCAACGATTTTTCTAATTAGCAGAACTATTGGCTCTTCCTTTAGATTGTATCTGGTAGTTATTGTTTTGCAACGTTATGTTTTTGATTATTATGGAATCCCCTTTGCAGTTACGGTATTAATTTCACTAGCCTTGATATTTGCTTATACGTATCGAGGCGGTTTAAAAACCATCATCATTACAGATACTTTACAAACTTTCTTTTTGGTCACTTCCGTTTTTTTAACTATTTTCTTTATTTGCAGAAGTTTGAACCTCAATATTTTTGAAGCTTTTGAGGAAGTAAAAAACAGTAATTATTCTAAAATATTCTTTTTTGAAGATTTTGTGTCGAGTAAATTCCATTTTGTAAAACAAATTCTGGGCGGAATGTTTGTAACCATTGCGATGGTGGGATTAGACCAGGATTTAATGCAGAAAAATTTAAGTTGCAAAAACATTGGGGAAGCCCAGAAAAACATGTTCACTTTTACCGGTATATTTGTTCTTATCAATATATTTTTCTTGAGCGTGGGAGCACTCCTTTATATTTATGCCAATAAAAACGGAATTGAAGTCCCAACTGACTTAGTTACCGGAAAACCAAGAACGGATTTATTGTTTCCTGAAATCGCTTTTCATCACTTGACGTTGATTCCTTCGGTAGTTTTCTTGTTGGGTTTAACAGCAGCTACATTTGCTACAACTGATTCGGCATTAACCGCATTGACCACTTCGTTTTGTGTCGATTTCCTTGGTATGGACAAGGCAGAAAATCAAAACAAACCAAATATTGTACGAAAAAGACATTTTGTCCACATCAGTTTTTCGTTTTTAATGTTTTTAGTTATTGTGTTTTTCAATTCTGTCAATGACAGCTCTGTTGTAGGAATGATTTTTAGAGTTGCCTCCTACACGTATGGTCCGCTTTTGGGATTGTATTGTTTCGGATTATTTGTAAAAACGAAAACCGTTAAAGATAAACTGGTGCCGTTCATATGTTTATTATCTCCGGCGGTTACTTTCTTTATCAGCGAAAATTCAAAAGTATTGTTTTTTGGATATGTTTTCGATAATGAACTCATTATAGTAAACGGACTGATTACTTTTATTGGTTTGTTGTTGATAAGCAAACCAGCGGTAGAGGAAACTAGATTTTAAAATGTTGTATGGAGATTCACAGAGAGATTTTTTTACGACCATAGCTTCGAGAAAAAATTGGTTGTACCAAGTGCACTATACAAACTTGTTTTTTAATTTTGAATGTTCAACTTGGAATTTTCAATATAGAAATCATTAAATTACGAAACAAAAACCATTTTAATCCCAAATCTTTAGGTTGAATCCAATATTCCTAGCCCTGATAAAAATGGAAATCGTTTTGATAAAAAACAGTAATTTTTTCTTATAAAAAAAGAGCGACCAACGGAAGCTCCTTTTTATATTTAGAAAAATACTGTTTTGTTCAAAAGATTGAAATGAATAGCAGGAAAAGCTTCTAAAAAAACTAATACTGATTTGTTGACAACAAAACCAATGTACAAGCCACTTCCACTTTTATGTCATTCAATTTTAGCAACTGATAAAACTCAGGATTCTCTGTTCCAGGGTTGAAAATAACACGTTTAGGCTTTGCCTCTACGATATAATTGTAATAATCACGTTGACGCGTAGGGTTTAAATATAAAGTAACGGTATCGATATTTTTTAACGGAATGGCTTTGGTTTGGATTTTAATTCCTGCCACTTCACCAGCATTTTGACCTATAGCGAGAACGGAATGGCCTTTTTCAACCAATTTTTCAATCGCCATAAAAGCATATCTGGCGGGTTTTGTAGAAGCACCAAGAACCAGCGTTTTTTTATTTTTTATCATTTTCTATAATTGTATTTTGCAAAAGTAATCAAAAAGGTTCAGGATTTAGAAATTATCCGCTTTTGTTGCAAAAGCAATGAAAACAATAAGCTAACATTAAAAGAGAGTCAACTTTTAAAAAAAGACTATTTTTGCAATCTTAACAACAACAATATGGATCTGTTTATTTACCTTTTTGCTGCGCTTTTTTCTGTTTTAAATCCCATCGGGACAGTTCCTATTTTTGTGGGACTTACGCAAGATGATTCGTTAAAAGAACGCTCCAGGATTTCTTTATGGACAGCGATAAATGTGTTTGCCATTCTCATTATCTCCTTTTTCATAGGTCAATATGTACTAACTTTTTTTGGAATCAGTATCGATGCGCTGCGAATAGCGGGTGGAATTATCATCGTGAGCTCTGGATTTTCATTGCTTTCTGGAAAATTCAATAAGAAACGAGGTATCAATAAAAAAATAGAAACCGATGCTCAGAAAAGAAATGATATCGCATTGACTCCGCTTGCCATTCCTATGCTTGCAGGTCCCGGATCTATTTCTTTATTAATTGCATTTTATCAGGAACATCATTCTACGAGTGATGTTATATTTTCCTCATTGGCGATTCTAGCGATTGCGATTGCCATCTTTGTAATTCTTAGAAGTGCTCATTATTTGGCCAAAATACTTGGTGCGTCAGGGATTGTGGCTATATCCAGAATTGTTGGTTTTATTGTAATTGCAATTGGGATTCAATATATAGTGAGTGCCCTAATCAATATTATCAAAGGGAATTTTTAGTAGTATTTATTTAACTCTGACAAGGCACAAAACCCTGTCAGAGATATAAATTATTTTTTAGGCAAGAATATTTCTGCCATCATACATCTGGCACTTCCTCCACCACAAGCTTCAATTGTATCTAAACTCGAACTCAAGATTTCAGCATGTTGTTCTAATTGCGTAATTTGTTTTGGCGTCAAACTTTGATGTGCCGATGTACTCATAACCAGATATCTTTTATCATTTGCACCGCGAACTTCAAGCATATTCCCAGCGAAATTATTCACTTGAGTTTCGGTAATTAGAATAATCTCTTTCCCATTCTCTTTTAAATTATCCAAAACCATTTTGCGCTCTTTCTTGTCATCAATGCAATCCGAACAAATCACTGCAAAAGTTTCTCCCAAACACATCATAACATTAGTATGATAAATTAGCTTTCGTTCTCCGCCAACCGTTTGAAAAGCTTCAAAAATTACTGGTGCATAATCAAAATCCTCACAGAATTCTATAAATAATTCTTCATCGGCACGAGGTGACAAAGCACAGTAAGCTTTACTATTGGCTCTATCCAAAAGTAAACTTCCTGTTCCTTCCAAGAAAAAACCATCTTCCTCCGCCGAAGTGTAATCCACAATGTTATTAATTACAAAACCTTTGTCTTCCAGCATATCCAAAATTTCTTCCCGACGTTCTTCACGACGATTTTCGGCAAACATAGGATATAATGCCACATCACCATTCTCGTGAAAAGAAATCCAATTGTTTGGAAAAACACTATCAGGCGTATCAGGATTTAAAGTATCATCAACAACCGTTACATCAACACCTACAGCACTCAATTTTTCAACAAAAGCGTCAAATTCCTGCTGTGCCTTTGCGTTTACAGTTGCCGGCAAAAGTCCGTCTAGTACTTTTTGGTAATAATTATTCACTGCGGTTTGTTCGTTCATTCGAAACGCAACAGGGCGAATCATCAATATGGAATTTGTAGTTTGTTTCATGTTTTTTTAGTTTAAAGTTTAATAGTTTAAAGTTTAATGTTGAGCAACGTTAAACTTTAAAACTTAAACAAATATTTAATCTCTAATTAAAGGCAAAGTAGAACATCGCAATAATCCTTCTTGTTTAGCAATTTCGGCATATGGAATTTCTTCAACGGTAAAACCATTAGTTCGAAACCAATTGTTTAATCGAGTAAAGTTCTTTTCTGAAACGACAACATCAGTATCAATAGAAAAAACATTCGAATTCATATCATACATTTCTTCTCGAGTGATGTGAAATAAATTCTCTTTTCCAAAAAGGTTCACAAGAAATAAATAATCTGCCTCTTCACGAAATCCACTTTTGTAAATAATTCCTTTGGCCTTCCCAACAGGTTGAAAACAACAATCAAGATGTAAGGCATTGTCTCTAGCTTCTATTTTTGATTTAACCAAATCGAATTCTTTGACAATTTTATTTGGAAATAAATCTTTAATGTATTGTACTCCTTGAACATTTGTCCGTGCTGTAATATAGTCTTTGTAATCGCTTCCTTTGTATGTTCCAATAAAAATATAGTCATTCCACAGAATCACATCACCACCTTCAATATGGACTTCTTCTGGAGGACGCACGACTTTTTTAGGATCCATTTGGTCAATCACATATTGAATCGCATCTAATTCGCGTTCTCTTTCTGGTAAAATATTTGACTTAATAAAAACATCATCAATGACGAATCCAATATCCCTCGTAAATATTTGATTGTAATTTTCAATCATTTCAGGACGAAAAACGGTAACATTATATTTCTTCAAAACCGTACTGAATGCTTCAATTTCATTGACCATATCTTCCTCAACCGGATATGTTCCTGCCAATACATGCTCTAATGATTTTGGATCATAGGCTTCATCTGCTTTAGGTGTAGGGCCGTTGTGTGTTGCAGAACCCAAAACTACAGCCCGCAGTCTTGAAGTTTCATTCTTTATATTTAACTCAAGCATTTTTTTTCATTTTGACAAATATAAAAAAAGCTTCACAAATTAGTGAAGCTTTTTAAATTGAATTTATCTTTTATCAGATGTTTTGAAATCTCGTAAAGGATGACCTGTGTAAATCTGTCTAGGTCTTCCTATAGGTTCTTTGTTTTCACGCATTTCTTTCCACTGTGCAATCCAGCCAGGTAAACGACCGATAGCAAACATTACTGTAAACATATCAGTAGGAATTCCTAAAGCTCTGTATATAATTCCAGAATAAAAATCTACGTTTGGATATAATTTTCTTGAAACAAAATACTCATCAACTAGTGCAGATTCTTCTAATTTTTTGGCAATGGCAAGAATTGGATCATCAACACCCAAAGTTGCTAAAACTTCATCGGCCGCTTTTTTAATAATTTTTGCTCTTGGGTCGAAATTTTTATATACTCTGTGACCAAATCCCATTAAACGGAATGGATCATTTTTATCTTTGGATTTCTCCAAATATTTATCAGCGTCGCCACCTGTTCTGTGAATTTCTTCCAGCATTTCAAGAACTGCCTGGTTAGCTCCTCCATGTAAAGGTCCCCAAAGTGCAGAAACTCCTGCTGAGATTGAAGCAAATAAACCTGCGTGAGAAGAACCCACCATTCTAACCGTTGATGTAGAACAGTTTTGTTCATGATCAGCGTGAAGAATAAACAATTTATCTAATGCATCTACAACTACTGGATTTGGCGTATAAGGTTCGGTAGGTAATTCAAACATTAATCGCATGAAATTCTCTACATAACCTTTAGTATTATCGTAATAATTTAAAGGATAGCCCATGCTTTTTCTATATGTCCAAGTTGCAATAACCAAGAATTTACCCATGGTTTTACAAACAGCTTCATACATTTCCTTTTCATTCTCAACATTTACTGACTTCGGATTAAAAGCTGTCAAAGCGCTTGTCAATGCAGCCAAGACACCCATTGGGTGTGCCGTTTTTGGAAATCCATCAATGATGTTTTTCATTTCCTCATTGACTAAAGTGTATTTTCTTATATGGGTTTCAAAATCTTCCAATTGGGCCGCTGTAGGCAACTCACCAAAAATAACCAAATAAGACACTTCAAGAAAATGTCCTTTTCCGGCTAAATCCTCAATTGAATATCCTCTGTAACGAAGAATTCCAAGTTCTCCATCTAGGAAAGTGATTTCGCTAGTACATGAACCTGAATTTTTGTAACCTGGATCAAGAGTAATTATTCCTGACAAATCACGTAATTTACTAATATCAATAGCAACTTCATTTTCACTTCCTGTGATTATAGGCAGTTCAAATTTCTTACTATCAATCTCTAATATTGCTGTTTTCGACATAATATAATTGAAATAAACTTTTAAAAATAATAATTTACCAAATCTAGGGAATTTAAGACTAATTAAAAAGAGAATTTCACAATGAATATGTTAAATAAAATAAAAAAACCGTTCATTATTGATGAACGGTTTTTGAAAAAAATATATGGGAAAATTATTTTATTTTAAAGGCGTCTTTACCTGGGAAATAAGCTGTATTTCCAAGTTCCTCTTCAATTCTTAATAATTGATTGTATTTTGCCATACGATCAGAACGAGAAGCGGAACCGGTTTTAATTTGACCACAATTTAAAGCTACTGCTAAATCTGCAATTGTATTATCTTCAGTTTCTCCAGAACGGTGTGACATTACTGAAGTATAACCCGCATTTTTAGCCATATTTACAGCTGCGATGGTTTCTGTTAAAGTTCCTATTTGGTTTACTTTCACTAATATTGAATTAGCAATTCCTTTTTCAATCCCTGTAGATAAACGTTTCACATTTGTTACAAATAAATCATCCCCTACTAATTGCACTTTGTCTCCAATTTTTTCCGTTAGGTATTTCCAACCATCCCAGTCATCTTCGTACATTCCGTCCTCGATAGAAATAATTGGATATTTGGCAGCTAATTCAGCTAAATAATCAGCTTGTTCTTCCGAAGATCTTATTTTACCTGTTTCTCCTTCAAATTTAGTATAATCGTATTTTCCGTTTACATAAAATTCTGAAGCAGCACAGTCTAAAGCAACCATAATTTCATCTCCAAATTTATATCCAGCAGATTCTACCGCTTTTTTTATGGTATCCAATGCATCTTCAGTTCCACCGGCAAGATTTGGTGCAAAACCACCTTCATCCCCAACGGCAGTTGAAAGTCCTCTGTCATGTAATACTTTTTTAAGACTATGAAAAATTTCTGTCCCCATCTGCATCGCTTGAGTAAAAGTAGTAGCCTTTACTGGTATAATCATAAATTCCTGAAATGCGATTGGCGCATCAGAATGAGATCCACCATTGATGATATTCATCATTGGTACTGGCAATGTATTAGCCGAAACTCCTCCTATATATCTGTATAAAGGCAATCCTAATTCATTAGCAGCCGCTTTTGCAACAGCTAAAGAAACTCCCAAGATGGCATTTGCTCCTAAGTTGGATTTATTTGGCGTACCATCTAAATCAATCATCATTTGATCAATAACATTTTGTTCGAAAACAGAAACTCCCAAAAGTTCTTCTGAGATTATGCTATTAACATTATTCACAGCATTCATAACTCCTTTTCCAAGAAATGCTTTTCCTCCATCACGTAATTCAACTGCTTCATGCTCTCCAGTAGAAGCACCAGATGGCACTGCCGCTCTTCCTAACACACCATTATCTGTAATTACATCTACTTCTATAGTAGGATTTCCTCTAGAATCGAAAATTTGTCTTGCGTGAATTTTGATAATTATACTCATACTATTTTATTTTAAAATTTTAAAACACAAATATATTCTATCTTTTCTATTCATTTAATGAAAATAATGAATCTTATTAACGAAAACGTTGTAATTTTTTTTAAAAAACATAAAGTTTATATTTTGTTTAAAAAAAATCGTACACAATTTAATACCTTTTTCTTGTTTCAAAGTCATTAAATACACAAAAATAAAACAATAGAGCAACCGCAAAATAATGAACTAAATGCATCTCTTTTTATTTTACAAAAGTACTATATTTAAAACTTTAATACCTCATTATCAATAATTTATATTATTTTTGTTGTTCATTTTTACGATCGTAAAATCATACTCTTTTGGATATTATCTAAAGTTTTTGATTTAGATCAAATTAGATAAACTTAGAAAAGGAACTCGCCATGAAAACAACTAAAAAACCAAACAGTCATAACAATTCTGAGGAAATTGAAGAGTTATTAAAAATAAATTCGACTTCATTAGAAAATTTAAGCGATTTAGATCCTTTGATTGATCTTATTGGAGATGCAAAATATGTTCTGCTAGGTGATGCTTCTCATGGAACACATGAATATTACACTTGGAGAGCAAAAATAACACAACGCCTCATTCAGGAAAAGGGATTTTCTTTCGTAGGAGTAGAAGGCGATTGGCCCGACTGTTATCGATTAAATCGTTTTGCAAAAGGATATACAAATTCAGGGACAGATATTTACAATGTACTTAATGAATTTAAAAGATGGCCAACATGGATGTGGGCAAATTGGGAAATAGCAGCATTCATAGATTGGCTCAAAGCCTATAACGTAGATCTTCCGGCTGATAAAAGAATCGGGTTTTACGGATTAGATGTATACAGTTTTAGAGAATCCATGAATTCAATCGTTCAATATTTAGAAAAAAATGATCCAAAAGCACTCGCAATCGCAAAAGCAGCAATGGAATGTTTCGAACCTTACAACAAAGATGAAGGACAATCTTATGCGAGAGCCTCCTCATTTGTTCCAGAATTATGTGAAAAGGAAATACTTCATCTGCTTACTGAAATATTAAAAAATGTTCCCAATTATAATCATGATGCAGAAAACGTTTTGAGCACGGAGCAAAACGCATTCATTGCCAGAAACGCTGAAAAATACTATCGAGCCATGATAAAAAGAGGCTCAGCTTCTTGGAATATTCGTGACGAGCATATGGTTTCCACCATTGAACGGCTTATGCAATTCCATGGAAAGGAAGCTAAAATAATAGTTTGGGAACACAACACACATATTGGTGATGCTCGTGCTACGGATATGGCAGCTGACGGCATGGTAAATGTTGGGCAATTATTGAGAGAACAATATTCAACTGAAGGAGTAATAGCGGTAGGGTTTGGGTCCTATAAAGGAAGTGTAATTGCAGGCAGAGAATGGGGAGATTCCATGCGAAAAATAAAAGTCCCCGAAGCCGTTGAAGGCAGTTGGGAGCATTCCTTCCATCTTGCAAGCAAAGGACAAAACAAATTACTAATAATGAATAAAATAAAAGAGGAAAAATGTTTATCGTCCTATATAGGACATCGAGCAATAGGAGTTGTTTATAATCCAGAGCATGAAAGATTTGGAAATTATGTTCCTACAATTTTGCCAAAGCGATACGATGCTTTTATATTTCTTGATGAAACTAGCGCATTGCACCCAATAAATATCAAGCCCGATCGAATTCAAATTCCAGAAACATATCCATTCGGTATGTAAGCTGATATTAGCTATATAAAAAAAGGGATTGACTTTTTAATAAAAGCCAATCCCTAAATATTTCACTATTCTGTATTTAATAAAATAATCCTCAACAACATTATTACCCTTTAATATTCTCAATAAATTGATCAAATAAATAAGAAGAATCATGAGGTCCAGGGCTTGCTTCCGGATGATATTGCACAGAGAAACAATTTTTGTTTTTCATACGCATACCAGCAACCGTTCCATCGTTAAGATGAAGATGTGTGATTTCTAAATCAGGATGATTGTCCAACTCTTCTTTGTTTACGGCAAAACCATGGTTTTGAGAAGTAATTTCTCCTTTTCCTGTAATTATATTTTTCACAGGATGGTTTATTCCTCTATGACCATTAAACATTTTATAAGTCGAAACTCCGTTTGCCAAACCAATTACTTGATGTCCTAAACAAATTCCAAATAGAGGTTTGTTATTTTCAAGAATATCTTTTGCTACTTGAATGGCACTTGCCAAAGGTTCTGGATCACCAGGTCCGTTAGATAAAAAATAGCCATCAGGATTAAATGATGCCATGTCTTCATAAGTTGAATCGAAAGGAAAAACTTTGATGAAACAATCTCTTTTGGCAAGATTACGAAGGATATTCATTTTAATTCCTAAATCAAGAGCAGATATCTTATAGGTTGCATTTTCATCTCCAAAAAAATATGGCTCCTTTGTAGATACATTAGAAGCTAATTCTAAGCCATTCATATCTGGAACTTTAGCTAAAGCTATTTTCAATTCCTCAATTGAAGTTCCATCCGTACAAATAACTGCATTCATAGCGCCGTTGTCACGAATATAGCTTACAAGTGCACGTGTATCAACATCTGATATACAAATAAGGTTCTGTTTTATAAAATACTCTTCTAAACTCCCCGAAGCATCTTCTCGTGAATAGTTAAAACTAAAATTTTTACAAACTAAACCTGAAATTTTAATACTCTCAGACTCAATTTCCTTATCATTTACTCCATAATTTCCAATATGTGCATTGGTAGCTACCATTATTTGACCAAAATAAGATGGATCTGTAAATATTTCTTGGTAACCTGTCATCCCTGTATTAAAGCAAACTTCTCCAAAAGTGGTTCCACTGATTCCAATAGATTTCCCATGGAATATGGTTCCGTCACTTAATAGAAGAATGGCGCTTTGTCGTGTTGTATATTTCATTCGTTGTTTTCTATTAATTTTTTAATAGTTTCATGAAACTCGAAAAACTCGTTTCATGTGTAGTTAAATATTGTGCAAATTTAATTTATTAAAACAATGGATGCAATGTTTTTAAAATTTATATTTATTAAACAGATTCACGCTAGGATTAAAAAAAAGGATTAATGAACTCGATCATTTCTTTTTGAAAAGCTTCTTACGAAAAATATCTATTCTAAATAGCCCTGATTGAAGCGGCATCCTTTTTTGAAATTCTGACAAAGGAAGAATTACAAAAAAGATATAGCAAAAAACAGGTGAAATGTTCTTTTAAAAATATATTGTTGTGCTCCTAAAATTTAAAAAAAAAGTCAAAAAAAAAGGATAAACTAATAATAGCTTATCCTTGATTTTTATTGAATGATTATTTTCATAATTACTCAGCAGCGTCAGTTGTAGTTTCAGTTTCGGCATCTGGAGCTTCAGTAGCTTCATCTGCTTTCTTTGCTTTTCCACCACGACGGCTTTTTGCTTTTTTAACTTCTTTTTTACCACCATTGTAAAGTTCATTGAAATCTACTAGTTCGATCATTGCCATATCAGCATTATCTCCTAAACGATTTCCAACTTTAATGATACGAGTGTATCCACCTGGACGGTCACCTACTTTAGCTGCTACGTCTCTGAACAAGTCAGTTACGGCATATTTGCTACGTAAGTAAGCAAAAACGATACGACGATTGTGAGTCGTATCTTGTTTTGATTTTGTTATTAAAGGCTCAACGAATTGTTTAAGCGCTTTCGCTTTAGCAACTGTAGTGTTAATACGTTTGTGCTCAATAAGAGAACAAGCCATATTAGCCAACATAGATTTTCTATGTGCAGTCTGTCTGCTTAAGTGATTGAATTTTTTTCCGTGTCTCATGACGTGTTTTTTTATACTTTCATCTTGATGCTATCCATTTTGGAGATCAAAATATGAAGTAATTTATTCTTTATCTAGTTTGTATTTTGCTAAATCCATACCGAAGTTTAAATTTTTAACTGCAACAAGTTCATCAAGTTCAGTTAAAGATTTTTTACCAAAATTACGGAATTTCATTAGGTCATTTTTATTGAACGATACTAAATCACCAAGTGTATCAACTTCAGCCGCTTTCAAACAATTTAATGCTCTTACAGAAAGATCCATATCAACAAGCTTAGTTTTAAGCAATTGTCTCATATGTAATGACTCTTCATCATATGATTCTGTTTGTGCAATTTCGTCAGCCTCGAGTGTAATTCTTTCGTCAGAGAACAACATGAAATGGTGAATTAAAACTTTAGCAGCTTCAGTAAGTGCATCTTTTGGATTGATAGAACCATCAGTTTTTATTTCAAAAACTAATTTTTCATAATCTGTTTTTTGCTCTACACGGAAGTTTTCAATTGCGTATTTTACGTTTTTTACCGGAGTAAAAATAGAATCCGTAAAAATAGTACCAATTGCAGCATTCTGTTTTTTGTTCTCCTCAGCAGGAACATATCCTCTACCTTTTTCGATAGTTAAATCGAAATTCAGTTTGATTTTACTATCTAAATTACAGATAACTAGTTCTGGATTCAAAACTTGGAAACCTGAAATGAATTTTTGAAAATCACCAGCTGTTAATTGATCTTTACCAGAAACAGATATAGTAACTGATTCATTATCGACATCTTCAATTTGACGTTTGAAACGCACTTGTTTAAGATTAAGGATAATTTCGGTAACGTCTTCAACAACTCCAGGAATAGTAGAAAATTCATGATCTACACCTTCAATGCGAACAGATGTAATTGCATAACCTTCTAATGCTGAAAGCAAAACTCTTCTAAGTGCATTACCAACAGTCAATCCGTAACCAGGTTCTAAAGGTCTAAACTCAAATTTACCTTCAAAATCGGTTGAATCGATCATGATAACTTTATCGGGCTTCTGAAAATTAAATATTGCCATAAATTTCGACTAAGTCAATTATTATTTGTTGTACAACTCTACGATTAATTGTTCTTTAATGTTTTCTGGGATTTGAAGTCTCGCAGGTACAGAAACGAAAGTACCTTCTTTAACGTCGTTATTCCAAGTAATCCATTCATAAACATGACTTGAATTAGATAAAGAACGTTCGATAGCTTCTAAAGATTTAGATTTTTCACGAACACCAACTTTATCACCAGGTTTAAGGTGGTAAGAAGGAATATTAACAACCTCACCATTTACGGTAACGTGTCTGTGAGAAACGATTTGACGAGCACCTCTTCTAGAAGGAGCAATACCCATTCTAAAAACCACATTGTCTAATCTTGCTTCACACAATTGTAATAAAACTTCACCAGTAACACCTTTAGTAGCTGATGCTTTTTCGAATAAATTTCTGAATTGTTTTTCTAATATTCCATAAGAATATTTAGCTTTTTGCTTTTCCATTAACTGGACAGCATATTCAGATTTTTTTCCTCTTTTTTTTGCCATCCCGTGTTGTCCGGGTGGGTAATTTCTTTTTTCGAAAGCTTTATCGTCTCCGAAAATTGCTTCGCCAAATTTACGAGCGATTCTTGTACTTGGACCAGTATATCTTGCCATTTTAATTTGTTTAAGGTAGAGATTATGAATTCAGGTCTTATCCTTCGATAATCAACGTTCTACCTATGTTATACTATAATTAATTTGAGTATTAAACTCTACGTCTTTTAGGAGGACGACATCCATTATGAGGCATTGGAGTAACATCGATAATCTCTGTAACTTCAATACCACCATTATGCAAAGAACGGATAGCAGACTCACGTCCGTTTCCTGGTCCTTTTACATAAACTTTTACTTTTTTAAGTCCTGCCTCAAGAGCTACTTTACTACAATCTTCTGCTGCCATTTGGGCTGCGTATGGAGTATTCTTTTTAGAACCTCTAAAACCCATTTTACCAGCTGAAGACCAAGAAATAACTTCACCTTTTTTGTTTGTCAAAGAAATGATGATGTTATTGAAGGTAGCAGAAATATGAGCCTCTCCCGTTGATTCAACGATAACTTTACGTTTTTTTGCAGTTGCTTTAGCCATATTACTTATTATTTAGTTGCTTTTTTCTTGTTGGCAACAGTTTTTCTTTTACCTTTTCTTGTTCTAGAGTTGTTTTTAGTTCTTTGTCCTCTTAAAGGAAGACCAGTTCTATGACGGATACCTCTGTAACAACCAATATCCATTAAACGTTTGATGTTTAAAGAAACTTCAGAACGTAATTCTCCTTCAATTTTAAATGCTGATACAGCTTCACGAATTGCTCCGATCTCATCATCATTCCAATCTTGGACTTTTTTATCTTGGCTAACTTGAGCTTTTTCTAAAATCTCAATAGCTCTACTATTTCCTAATCCGAAGATATAGGTAAGTGCTACAACACCTCTCTTATTTTTCGGGATATCTACCCCTGCTATTCTTGCCATAACTATCCTTGTCTTTGTTTAAATCTAGGATTCTTTTTGTTTATAACGTACAATCTCCCTTTTCTACGCACAATTTTGCACTCGGGACTTCTCTTTTTTACTGATGCTCTAACTTTCATTGTGAATATCCTTTAATATCTATAAGTAATTCTTGCTTTTGACAAATCGTAAGGGCTCATTTCTAGTTTCACTTTATCACCAGGTAATAATTTGATGTAATGCATACGCATTTTTCCAGATATATGGGCGATTACAATATGTCCATTTTCTAACTCTACACGGAACATTGCATTTGACAATGCTTCAATGATTGATCCGTCTTGTTCTATTGCTGATTGTTTTGCCATAAGTTAAGCTACTGCCTTTCTATTTTTACCACTTTTCATTAAACCGTCATAATGTTTGTTTAACAAGTATGAATTGATTTGTTGAATTGTATCTATGGCAACACCAACCATAATTATTAATGAAGTACCTCCAAAAAACATTGCCCAAGATTGTTGAACATCCATAAGACTTACAACAATTGCTGGGAACACAGCTATCAAAGCAAGAAATAAAGAACCTGGAAAAGTTATCAAAGACATCACCTTGTCAAGATAATCAGAAGTTTCAACTCCAGGTCTAACCCCAGGAATAAAACCACCACTTCTCTTTAAATCATCAGACATTTTGTTAGTAGGAACTGTAATCGCAGTATAAAAGAAGGTAAATACAACTATTAAAGTTGCAAAAACTACATTATACCATAATCCAAACATATTACTAAAAGCGCCAACAATTGATTGTGATGCATCTGATTTTGATAAACCTGCCACAGCAGCAGGAATAAACATAATTGCCTGAGCAAATATAATAGGCATAACACCAGAAGCGTTAAGCTTCAATGGAATCCATTGTCTATTTCCACCCATTAAATCTTGTTCGTAATCTCCCGATGTTGTACGACGAGCATACTGAACAGGTATTCTTCTAACTGCCATTACTAGTAATACACAAGCAATAATAACTAAAAGCCAAATAATAATTTCAATAACCAATAGCATTGGTCCACCGTTATTATTAGTTACTCTAGTTGTAAATTCTTGCATAAAAGCTTGTGGAAACCTAGCTAGAATACCAACCATAATCAACAATGATATTCCGTTTCCGATACCTTTATCAGTAATTTTTTCTCCCAACCACATGGCAAATATTGTCCCTGTCACTAAGATTACTACTGATGAAAATAAGAATTCAAATGAATTAAATCCTAACAAAAAAGCACTACTAGGTAGGGTTTGGTACAAATTATAAATGTAAGTTGGACCTTGAACTAAAGTAATACCTATCGTTAACCAACGGGTTATTTGATTAATCTTTTTTCTGCCACTTTCTCCATCACTTTGAAGCTTTTGTAAATATGGAATCGCAATTCCCATTAACTGAACAACAATAGACGCAGAAATATATGGCATTATTCCTAAAGCAAAAACTGAAGCTTTAGAAAAAGCACCTCCGGTAAACATATCTAAAATAGATCCGATACCATTTTTGGTTTGACCAGCTAAACTGTTTAATTGAGTTGCATCAATTCCAGGAAGTGTAACGTGTGCTCCAAAACGATAAACTAAAAGAAGTCCTAAGGTGATTAGGATTCTATTTTTTAGCTCCTCGATTTTCCAAACATTACTTATTGATTCTATAATTTTCTTCATATTAATTGAAAAATTACATCGTTACAGCTTCTCCACCAGCAGCTTCAATAGCAGCTTTTGCAGTAGCAGTAAATTTGTGAGCGGTTACTTTTAATTTTGCAGTCAATTCACCTCTACCTAAAATCTTAACGATTTCATTTTTGGTAGCCAAACGATTAGCAACATATACTGTCATATCAACAGTATCTTTAATAACACCATTGTCAACTAAAAGTTGCAGTGTATCAAGATTAACACCTTCGTAATCTTTACGATTGATGTTTGTAAAACCAAACTTAGGTACACGTCTTTGAAGTGGCATTTGACCACCTTCAAAACCAATCTTTTTAGAATAACCAGAACGAGATTTAGCTCCTTTGTGACCTCTTGCAGAGGTACCACCTTTTCCAGAACCTTCACCTCTACCTAATCTTTTATTTTGATTGTGAGTAGAACCTTCAGCAGGTTGTAAATTACTTAAATTCATAACAGTATTTGTTATTTAGCTTCTTCAACAGAAACTAAGTGTTTAACTTTATTTATCATCCCAAGGATTGTAGGATTTGAATCATGCTCTACAACTTGTCCCATTTTACGTAGACCTAAAGCTTCCAAACCTCTTTTTTGAGTAAGAGGACAATTGATTTTGCTTCTTACTTGTTTTACTAATAATTTAGCCATAATTTCCTTGAATTAACCTTTAAAAACTTTTTCTAAAGAAACACCTCTTTGTTTTGCAACAGTATAAGCACTTCTCATTTGTAATAAAGCATCAAAAGTTGCTTTCACTACGTTGTGAGGATTTGAAGATCCTTGAGATTTAGATAATACATCATGAATACCTACTGATTCAAGAACTGAACGAACAGCTCCACCAGCAATAACTCCTGTACCATGAGAGGCAGGAATTAAAAATACACGTGCACCACCAAATTTACCTTTTTGTTCGTGAGGAACTGATTTTCCATTCAAAGGAATTTTAACTAAATTTTTCTTAGCATCTTCTACTGCTTTCGCAATTGCTTCAGAAACGTCTTTAGATTTTCCTAATCCATGTCCAACCACTCCATTTTCATCACCTACAACTACAATAGCAGAAAAACCAAAAGCTCTACCACCCTTTGTAACCTTAGTAACACGATTTACACTTACCAAACGATCTTTTAATTCAAGACCACTTGGTTTTACTAACTCTACATTCTTGTATTTACTATTAGACATACTATATTAGAATTTAAGTCCAGCCGCTCTTGCGCCTTCCGCTAATGATTTAATACGACCGTGATATAAATAACCTCCTCTATCGAAAGTTACCACGTCTATCCCAGCTTTCAAAGCTTTTTCAGCAACTAGTTTTCCAACCGCTGTAGCAACTTCAATGTTCGTACCGTTACCTATTTCTTTTTCTCTTGAAGAAGCCGCCAATATAGTAACTCCGTTTACGTCATCAATAAGTTGCGCGTAAATTTCTTTGTTACTTCTAAATACAGAAAGTCTTGGATTAGTAGCAGTACCACTAATTGTTTTTCTAATTCTGAATCTAATTCGTTGTCTTCTTTCAGGTTTTGTTAATGACATAATCTTATTTTTTAAGCTGATTTACCTGCTTTTCTTCTTAATACTTCACCCACAAATTTAACACCTTTTCCTTTGTACGGCTCAGGCTTACGGAAACCTCTGATTTTCGCAGCTACCTGACCTAAAAGTTGTTTGTCAAATGATGTTAATTTAACGATAGGGTTCTTACCTTTTTCAGATATAGTTTCTAAAGTTACTTCTGGAGCAATTTGTAAAACTATATTGTGAGAATAACCAAGCGCTAAATCTAATTTTTGTCCTTGATTCGAAGCTCTATAACCAACTCCTACCAATTCTAATGACTTAGTAAAACCATCCGTCACACCGATAATCATATTATTGATTAAAGATCTGTACAAACCATGTTTTGCTCTTTGGTCTTTGTGATCAGACGATCTGTCTACTTGAACAATACCGTCTTCAACTGTTACAGTTACGTCCGAAAACTCCTGTGTAAGTTGACCATTTTTTCCTTTTACTGTAATAATACCGTCTTTAACTTCTACAGTTACTCCAGCAGGGACTACAATTGGATTTTTACCTATTCTTGACATCTTATAAGTCTTTTAATTAGTATACGTAACAAATTACTTCACCACCTACATTTAATTGCTTAGCTTGTTTTCCTGTCATCAAACCTTTAGATGTAGAAACAATAGCAATCCCTAATCCATTAAGGATTCTTGGAATGGAAGAAGAACCTGAATACTTACGTAAACCTGGTTTACTAATTCTTTGGATATCTTTAATTACTGACTCTTTAGTATCTTTATCATACTTCAAAGCAATTTTGATTGAACCCTGAACAGCGTTGTCTTCAAATTTGTAACTTAAGATATAACCTTGATCAAATAAGATCTTTGTTATTTCTTTTTTTAGATTAGATGCAGGAATTTCAACAACTTTATGGTTTGCAGCCACAGCGTTACGAACTCTTGTCAAATAATCGGCAATAGGATCTGTATACATTTGTATTAATTTGCGGTTTTGGTTTTCTTTAAGACTATCTTATTGAACCTTAAACCAATTTATAAATATTAATGATACAGACATAACTATGTTAAGTCTGTATCAGTACGTAATAAATTACGTCTTACCAAGATGCTTTTTTAACACCAGGTATCAATCCATTATTTGCCATTTCACGAAATGTAACACGTGAAAGACCGAATTGACGCATATACCCTCTTGGTCTACCTGTTAATTTGCAACGATTGTGCAAACGAACTGGCGAAGCATTTTTTGGTAACTTTTGCAAACCTACGAAATCTCCAGCTTCTAACAAAGCTTTTCTTTTCTCAGCATACTTCGCTACTGTTTTTTCTCTCTTAACCTCGCGGGCTTTCATTGATTCTTTAGCCATGTCTTAATTCTTTTTAAAAGGTAATCCTAATTCTGTCAATAGAGACTTTGCTTCTTTATCTGTTTTCGCAGTAGTTACAAAAGAGATATCCATTCCTGATATTTTGTTTACTTTGTCAATATCAATTTCTGGGAAAATGATTTGCTCCAAAACACCAAGGTTATAATTTCCTCTTCCGTCAAAACCAGTAGCTTTAATACCACTGAAATCTCTTACACGTGGCAAAGCTGAAGTGATAAGTCTATCTAAAAACTCATACATTCTTTCTCCACGTAAAGTAACTTTTGCTCCAATAGGCATCCCTTTTCTCAATTTGAAAGACGCAACGTCTTTCTTTGAAATAGTAGATATTGCTTTCTGTCCAGTGATCTTTGTTAACTCATCAACTGCATAGTCGATTAATTTTTTATCAGATACAGCTGCACCAACTCCTTTACTTAAAACGATTTTGTCCAATTTTGGAACTTGCATTACGTTTACGTATCCGAATTCCTCTTTAAGAGCAGCGATTACTCTGCTCTTATATTCTTCTTTTAGTCTAGGTATATACGCCATTACTATAGTACTTGATTAGATTTTTTTGAAAATCTTACTTTCTTATCTCCTTCTACTCTAATACCAACTCTAGTTGTCTCCTTTGTTTTAGGATCAATTAAAGAGATGTTAGATATTTGTATAGAAGCTTCTTTCTTTACGATACCACCTTGAGGGCTTTTTGCACTAGGTTTCGTATGTTTTGAAACCATGTTTACACCTTCAACAATCGCTTTGTTTTTCTCTTTGTACACACGTAATACTTTACCTTCAGCACCTTTATGGTCTCCAGCAATTACTCTTACGATGTCACCTGATTTTATTTTTAGCTTTATCATCTTAAAACGAATTAAAGCACTTCTGGTGCTAATGATACAATTTTCATGAATTGTTTTTCACGAAGTTCTCTTGCTACTGGACCAAAAACACGAGTTCCTCTCATTTCTCCTGCAGCATTCAAAAGAACACATGCATTGTCATCGAAACGGATATAAGAACCATCGGCTCTTCTCACTTCTTTTTTGGTACGTACAACAACTGCAGTTGAAACAGCTCCTTTTTTAACGCTTCCGTTAGGGGCTGTATCTTTGATAGAAACTACAATCTTGTCACCAACAGAGGCATACCTTCTTTTGGTACCTCCTAAAACACGGATAGTTAAAACTTCTTTAGCTCCTGTGTTATCTGCTACTTTTAGTCTTGATTCTTGTTGTACCATAATTATTTAGCTCTTTCTAAGATTTCAACTAACCTCCAACATTTAGTTTTACTTAAAGGACGCGTTTCGCTAATCCTTACCGTATCTCCAATGTTACAGTCGTTCATTTCGTCGTGTGCGTGATACTTTTTAGTTTTCAACACGAACTTACCGTATAATGGGTGTTTTACTTTACGCACTTCAGCAACAACAATAGATTTATCCATTTTGTCAGAAGTAACAACACCAACTCTTTCTTTTCTTAAATTTCTTTTTTCTTCCATCTTTCAGCAGACTACAGTTATTGTAACTCTCTTTTAGTAAGTTCTGTAGCTAATCTAGCAACCGCTCTTCTCACACTTCTAATTTGAAGTGGGTTTTCAATTGGCGAAATAGCGTGAGCCATTTTTAGATCAGCATATGTTTTCTTAGTCTGGCTAAGCTTTTCTTGCAACTCTGCTGCAGAAAGATCTTTTATTTCTGATTGTTTCATAATATAATATAGATTATGCTTCGAAATCTCTAGCAACAACGAACTTCGTTTTTACTGGAAGCTTTTGAGCTGCAAGACGTAACGCCTCTTTTGCAACTGACAAAGGTACTCCTCCAACTTCAAACATAATTCTTCCGGGTTTAACAACAGCAGCCCAATATTCAACGGCTCCTTTACCTTTACCCATACGTACCTCAAGAGGTTTCTTAGTAATTGGTTTGTCTGGAAATATTTTGATCCATAATTGTCCTTCTCTTTTCATAAAACGAGTTGCAGCAATACGCGCAGCTTCGATTTGACGAGAGGTTAAGAACATTCCATCTTCATGTACAGATTTAATACCAAACATTCCATTAGAAAGTTCATGCCCTCTTTGAGAGTTTCCTTTCATTTTACCTTTTTGTACCTTTCGGTATTTTGTTCTTTTAGGCTGTAACATTTTTCTTTAGTTTAAAAATTTACTTTCTTTTACGAGCGTCTGGTTTTCCACCTTTGTTAAAAGGCTTTCTATCTCCTCTTGGAGAATCGCCACCTTTACCTCCACCAGTACCAGATTGTTTTTTGTCCATTCCAGCAAGCGGAGAAAGATCTCTCTTTCCATAAACTTCACCTTTCATGATCCACACTTTGATACCCATTCTACCATAAGTAGTATGTGCTTCAGCAAGTGCATAATCAATGTCAGCTCTGAAAGTTGATAGAGGAACTCTTCCTTCTTTGAAACCTTCTGAACGAGCCATCTCCGCACCATTCAAACGACCAGAAATCAAAACTTTGATACCTTCTGCGTTCATACGCATAGAGGCAGCAATAGCCATTTTGATTGCACGTCTGTAAGAAATTCTGCTTTCGATTTGACGACAGATGCTTGTAGCAACTAGATACGCGTCAAGTTCAGGTCTTTTGATTTCAAAGATGTTGATTTGAACCTCTTTGTCAGTAATTTTCTTAAGTTCTTCTTTTAACTTGTCTACCTCTTGGCCACCTTTTCCGATAATGATACCAGGTCTAGCAGTAGTGATAGTAACGGTTACAAGTTTCAAAGTTCTCTCGATGATTACTTTTGATACACTAGCTTTTGATAAACGAGCATGGATATACTTTCTGATTTTGTGATCTTCGGCAAGTTTATCACCATAATCATTTCCACCATACCAGTTTGAGTCCCATCCTCTGATGATACCAAGTCTATTTCCAATTGGATTTGTCTTTTGTCCCATCTTGTATTAAATTGCTTGTGTGTTATTAATAGATCCTAACACGATTGTTACGTGATTAGAACGCTTTCTAATTCTGTGTGCACGACCCTGTGGAGCTGGACGAAGTCTTTTCAACATCATTCCACCATCAACCGTAATCGTTTTAACAAATAACCCAGCTTCTTCCATATTAGCGTCAGGGTTTTTTGCTTGCCAGTTGGCAATTACAGATAAAACCAATTTTTCTAATTTTCTTGAAGCCTCTTTAGAACTGAATCTTAAGATGTTAAGTGCTCTCTCTACCTTCTGACCTCTTACCAAGTCCGCTACTAAGCGCATTTTTCTAGGTGAAGTAGGGCAGTTATTCAATTTTGCGAAAGCTATAGACTTATTAGCCTCTTTTCTCGCATCTGCTGTTTCTCTTTTACGAACTCCCATTGCTTCTTATTTTTTACCTTTATTTTTTGCTCCAGCATGACCTCTAAAAGATCTAGTTGGTGAAAATTCTCCTAATTTGTGACCTACCATGTTTTCTGTTACGTAAACTGGTACAAATTGACGACCGTTATGAACTGCGATAGTTTGCCCAACAAAGTCTGGAGTAATCATGGAAGCTCTAGACCATGTCTTGATAACTCCCTTACCACCTTTTTCAATGTTTTCTTGAACTTTCTTGTCTAACTTATAATGAACGAAAGGTCCTTTTTTTAATGAACGTGCCATATCTTATTATTTCTTTCTACGTTCTACGATATACTTGTTACTCGGGTTTTTCTTAGAACGAGTTCTATAACCTTTAGCTGGTATTCCATTTCTTGAACGTGGATGTCCACCAGAAGAACGTCCTTCACCACCACCCATTGGGTGATCGACAGGGTTCATTGCAACAGGTCTTGTTCTAGGTCTTCTTCCTAACCATCTTGTTCTACCTGCTTTACCAGATACAACTAATTGGTGGTCTGAATTAGAAACCGCTCCAATTGTAGCCGAACAAGTCAACAAGATTAATCTTGTTTCCCCAGAAGGCATTTTAATTGTTGCATATTTTCCATCTCTTGCCATCAATTGAGCAAATGTTCCAGCAGAACGAGCGATTACAGCCCCTTGTCCTGGTCTCAATTCGATACAAGAAATTACAGTTCCAAGTGGAACTCTACTTAAAGGTAATGTATTTCCAATTTCAGGTTGAGAATCAGGACCAGAAACTAATTTCTGACCTACTTTCAATCCGTTTTGAGCAATAACATAAGTTTTCTCACCATCAGCATAAGCTAATAAAGCGATAAACGCAGTACGATTTGGATCATATTCGATCGATTTCACTGTAGCTGGAATTCCTTCTTTTGTACGTTTGAAATCAATAATACGATATCTCTGCTTGTGACCACCACCCGTATAACGCATGGTCATCTTTCCTTGACTATTTCTACCACCAGAGTTTTTTATCGGCGCTATCAAAGAGCGTTCCGGCTTATCAGTTGTAATGGCGTCATAACCATTCACAACTCTAAATCGCTGACCTGGGGTAATAGGTTTTAATTTTCTTACTGACATTTTATCTTAGATATTGTTGTAAAAATCAATTGTTTCTCCTTCTTGTACTTGAACAATTGCTTTCTTAATTGCATTCGTCTTTCCACTGATTAAACCACTTTTAGTGTATTTTGTAGTTCTATCCGGTCTTACGTTCATCGTGTTAACACTCAAAATCGTTACTCCATAAGCAGCTTCAACAGCTTTCTTAATTTGTACTTTATTTGCTTTTTTGTCAACAACGAATCCGAAGCGGTTTAAAACTTCACTTTCTTTGGTTACTTTTTCCGTTACTATAGGCTTAATTATGATGCTCATATCCTATTATTTACTTAAATTTTCTTCAATTATCTCTAAAGAACTCTCTAAAAGCACTAAATTATTAGCGTTTAAGATAGCGTAAGTGCTTAATTCTAAGCTACTTACCACACTAGAACCCTTTAAATTGCGTGAGGACAAATATACATTTTTATTGGTATCACCCAACACAAATAGAGATTTTTTATTTTCTAACTCTAAAGCTTTCAAAACATTAATGAAATTTTTAGTGTTTGGCGTTTCAAAATTAAAGTCTTCAAGTACAATTATGTTTGATTCTTTTGCTTTAATTGAGAAAGCAGATTTTCTAGCCAAACGTTTCAAGCTTTTATTCAATTTGAATGAATAACTTCTTGGTCTTGGTCCGAAAACTGTTCCACCACCTTTAAACAATGGATTCTTTGCACTACCCGCACGAGCAGTACCAGTTCCTTTTTGTTTTTTAATCTTACGCGTACTTCCCGCAACTTCAGCTCTTTCTTTTGCTTTGTGCGTTCCTTGTCTTTGATTAGCAAGATATTGCTTAACATCAAGGTATACTGCGTGATTGTTTGGTTCTATACCGAATACTGAATCAGAAAGTTGAACTTTTCTTCCAGTATCTTTTCCGTTGAAATCTAATACTTTTGCTTCCATTACTTCTGAATGATTACATAAGAGTTGTTACATCCAGGAACACATCCTTTAATAACAAGTAGGTTCTTTTCAGCCACTACTTTTAAAACTCTAAGGTTTTGAACTTTTACATTGTCTCCTCCCATTCTTCCAGCCATACGCATTCCTTTGAATACTCTAGATGGATAAGAAGAAGCTCCTACAGAACCTGGCGCTCTTAAACGGTTGTGTTGACCGTGAGTTGCTTGACCAACACCACCAAAACCGTGACGTTTTACAACCCCTTGAAAACCTTTACCTTTAGATACACCTTGTACATCTACAAATTCTCCTTCTTCAAAAATAGAAACATCTATAAGATCTCCTAAATTTTGTTCAGTTGCGAAATCTCGGAATTCAACGACTTTTTTCTTAGCTACAGTTCCCGCTTTTTTAAAGTGACCTAAAGCCGCTTTTGTGGAATGTTTCTCGTTTTTGTCATCGAAACCAAGTTGCAACGCTTCGTACCCGTCAACACCTTTGGTTCTGACTTGGGTAACAACGCATGGTCCAGCTTCGATTACTGTACAAGGAATATTCTTCCCGTTCTCGTCGAAAATGCTAGTCATGCCGATTTTTCTACCAATTAACCCAGACATAATTATTAATTATTAATTATTAAATATAAATATAGAACACAACATTTAAGCGAATCCTATTTTTTAAGAGGTGCAAATGTATAACATTTATTCCATTAATCTTAAAAAATAATTTTCGCTTAAATAAAGTGCCCTTTTCTTACTAGTAAGCTACTTAAACTTTGATCTCTACTTCAACTCCGCTAGGCAATTCAAGTTTCATCAAGGCATCAATAGTTTTAGATGATGATGAGTAAATGTCAATTAATCTCTTGTATGACATTACTTCAAATTGCTCTCTCGCTTTTTTGTTAACGTGTGGAGAACGTAGTACAGTGAAAAGTTTTTTATGAGTTGGTAATGGAATTGGTCCTGTTACTACTGCACCGGTACTCTTAACCGTTTTTACAATCTTTTCAGCAGACTTGTCTACCAACATGTGATCGTAAGATTTTAGTTTTATTCTGATTTTTTGACTCATTTTCTTAAAGATTAAGCGTTTCCTTTTGCTTTTTTGATTACTGCTTCTGAAATATTAGCAGGAGTTTCAGCGTAATGTGAAAATTCCATTGTAGATGTTGCTCTACCTGATGAAAGTGTTCTTAACGTTGTAACGTATCCAAACATTTCAGATAATGGCACATCAGCTTTAATGGTTTTAGCACCTGCTCTGTCACCCATGTCATTCACCTGACCTCTACGACGGTTGATATCACCTACGATATCTCCCATGTTTTCTTCTGGTGTAATAACTTCCATTTTCATGATTGGCTCAAGAATAACAGCTCCGGCAGCTTTAGCAACTTCTCTATACCCCATTCTCGCTGCTAACTCAAAAGATAGCGCATCAGAATCGACAGGGTGAAAAGATCCGTCTGTTAAAGTTACTTTCAAACTGTCTACTTGGTAACCTGCCAATGGACCGGTTTTCATAGCTTCTCTGAAACCTTTTTCTACAGAAGGAATATATTCTTTAGGAACGTTACCACCTTTTACAGCGTTAACAAATTGTAATCCTTTTGGAACTTTTCCTTCAACTTCATCTGCTGGTTCTAATTTAAATACGATATCACCGAATTTACCACGACCACCTGATTGTTTTTTGTATGTTTCTCTATGAACTGCACTTCTTGTGAAAGCTTCTTTGTATTCAACTTGAGGCTCACCTTGGTTTACTTCAACTTTAAATTCACGTTTCATACGATCTACCAAGATATCTAAGTGAAGCTCACCCATACCTGATATAATCGTTTGACCCGAAGCTTCATCAGTTCTAACGGTAAATGTTGGATCTTCTTCAGCTAATTTAGCCAAAGCCATACCCATTTTATCAACGTCAGCTTTAGTTTTAGGCTCAATTGCAATACCAATTACCGGTGCAGGGAATTTCATTGACTCAAGAATAATTGGGTGTTTTTCATCACACAAAGTATCTCCAGTTTTAATGTCTTTAAATCCTACAGCCGCTCCAATATCACCTGCTTCGATATAATCGATTGGGTTTTGTTTGTTCGCATGCATTTGATATATACGTGAGATTCTTTCTTTATTTCCTGAACGTGTGTTCAAAACATAAGAACCAGCATCTAAACGCCCAGAATAAGCACGGAAGAAAGCTAAACGACCTACGAATGGGTCAGTAGCAATTTTAAATGCTAAAGCAGCAAAAGGCTCTTTAACATCCGGCTTACGCAATATTTTAACTTGATCTTCTTCTAATAAATCAGCATCATCAGGATGAATCCCTTCAATACCTTCTTTATCCATTGGAGACGGCAAATATTTACAAACCGCATCTAACATGAATTGAACTCCTTTATTTTTAAAGGAAGATCCAGCAATCATAGGGATGATAGCCATATCCATAGTAGCAGCTCTTAAAGCTATGTTGATTTCTTCCTCAGTAATAGAGTCTTCATCTTCCATAAACTTTTCTAACAAAGTCTCATCATAATCAGCTACCGCTTCAATAAGAATCGATCTGTATTCTTTCACTTCTGCAATCATGTCTTCAGGAATAGGCACAATATCATATGTAGCACCAAGTCCTTCTTCATGCCATACAATAGCTTGATTTTTCACTAAATCCACAACACCTTTGAAATCATTTTCTTCACCAATTGGCAAAGTGATTGCAACAGCATTAGATTTTAACATGTCTCTAACTTGCTGACATACCATCAAAAAGTTAGACCCTTGTCTGTCCATTTTGTTAACAAATCCAATACGCGGAACTCTATATTGATCAGCCAATCTCCAGTTAGTTTCTGATTGTGGCTCAACACCATCAACAGCACTAAATAAGAAAACCAAACCATCAAGTACACGTAAAGAACGATTCACTTCAACTGTAAAGTCAACGTGTCCCGGGGTATCGATAATGTTAAAGTGATAAGGCAATGTTTCTGGTAAAACTTTACCTTGTTCAGTTGGAAAATTCCATTCACAAGTTGTAGCAGCAGATGTAATTGTAATACCTCTTTCTTGCTCTTGTGCCATCCAGTCCATAGTTGCAGCACCATCGTGTACTTCACCTATTTTGTGTGATTTTCCAGTATAGAATAATATACGCTCAGTTGTTGTTGTTTTACCAGCATCAATGTGTGCAGCTATTCCAATGTTTCTTGTATATTTTAAATCTCTAGCCATTTCTTATGAATTAAAATCTAAAGTGAGAGAATGCTTTATTAGCTTCTGCCATTTTGTGAGTATCCATTCTTTTCTTAACAGCAGCACCTTCTTCTTTAGCCGCAGCTAAACATTCTGACGCTAGCCTTTGAGCCATAGATTTTTCGTTTCTTCTTCTAGAATAAAGTATTAACCACTTCATTGCCATAGAAATCTTTCTGTCTGGACGAATTTGCATCGGAATTTGGAACGTAGCTCCACCTACTCTACGACTACGTACTTCTACGTGAGGCATAACGTTAGTTAAAGCATCTTTCCATATTTCTAATGATGGTTTCTCCGCATCTTGCTTTTTAGACTCAATGATGTCAATTGCATCATAAAATACTTTAAACGCTGTCGATTTTTTTCCATCCCACATTAAGTTGTTCACAAAACGTGTTACCAGTTGGTCATTAAACCTTGGATCTGGTAAAAGTGGTCTTTTCTTTGCCGCTCTTTTTCTCATGTCTTTTTTTTAATAAAATGCCATACTTATTTACCCGCAACGAATCACGTCTCCACAAGAATAACTTTTTAAATTACTTTTTTGCTTCTTTTGGGCGTTTAGCACCATACTTAGATCTTCTTTGCGTTCTTCCTGCTACTCCTGACGTATCAAGTGCACCACGAACGATGTGATATCTAACTCCTGGTAAATCTTTTACCCTTCCACCCCTAACTAATACTATCGAGTGCTCTTGTAAATTGTGTCCTTCACCAGGGATGTAGGCATTTACTTCATTACCATTTGTCAAACGTACACGCGCTACTTTACGCATTGCAGAGTTTGGTTTTTTTGGTGTTGTAGTGTAAACACGCGTACAAACCCCTCTTCTTTGAGGACAAGAATCTAAAGCAACCGATTTACTCTTCTTAGTTATCTGAGTTCTTCCTGTTCTTACTAATTGTTGAATTGTTGGCATAATTAATACTAAAAATTTATTATGTATATATAATTCCCGCTTTTTACGGGGTTGCAAATGTAGAAAATATTTTTTACTCTACAAACCTTAAACCATTAATTTTCAACAAGATTATTTTACAGTTTGATTTTTACTACAAACAATAGATATTTGCATTACTTTTATTAAAACATATTTTCATTTGAAACATCTTGCTATTTTTTTTGTGCTTTTTAATTTTGGTCTGACTTGTTCTGCGCAAAATTTTAAATTAAATATCATAGGAACTTCTGATTCTGAAACAAAAACAATAGACTCTTTACAGTACACTTCTACACAAACAAACCTAAAGCTCTTGCAAGACGAAATCAATCGAGTATCTGAAAAACTATCGAAAATAGGATATATCGAAAACAAAATACTTGACAATATAAATACTAAAGACTCCAGCTATACTGCAAAAATTAGTTTAGGAAAACGAGTGAAATTTATACATATATATATAGGTACAAATACAGAATTAAAAAAATTAATTACAACTAACACAAAATCAGACACAATCGTGATTCCATACAACGAAACGGAAGATTTTTTGAATAATACAATCCGCCAATTAGAACAAAAAGGATTTTCTTTAGCAAATATAAAACTCAATAACATTCGAAATATAAAAACAATACTTTTTGCAGATTTGATTTTAGAAACAAACAAACAGAGAACCTTAAACGCTATTGTAATTAAAACTTCTGAAAATGAAAACAAAATCAATTTCCCAAAAGGACATTTAGAACAAATCAACAAAAAATACCACGATAAAACTTTCAACCAAGAAATCTTAAAACAAATTCATGATGATTTTGATAACTTTGGATTTGTAACTCAAATAAAATATCCTGAAATTTTATTTTCCCAAGACACTACTAAGGTCTACGTATATCTTGAGAAAAAAAAATCAAACGCTTTTGATGGATTTATTGGTTTTTCAAACAATGAAAATAAGAAAATAGCTTTTACCGGATATTTGGATGTCACCTTAGAAAATACGTTACACACTGGAGAACAATTTTCTATCTACTGGAAAAGCGACGGCAACAAACAAAAAACCTTTAGAGCCAATCTTGAACTTCCCTATATATTCAAAACGCCAATTGCACTGAAAGCACTTATCAATATTTTTAAACAAGACAGCACCTATCAAAATACAAAAACAGCAATTGATTTGGGATATTACATTAATTATAATTCCAGATTTTATTTAGGCTATGAATCTACCGAATCAAGTGACATTCAAAATACCAAAACCCAATTGTTAGGTGATTACAACAATTCATTTTTAACTTCAAATTTTGCTTATTCAAAAACTGATAATAACAGCTTAACTTTTAACAAAAAGTCAACTTTTTCCCTAGGCGTTGGACTAGGAAAAAGAAATCGAAACAACTCATCCAATTTACTTGACACAAACACACAGTTTTATATCAGTTTTCAAGCCATGCATAATTTTCCTATAAACCAAAATAACAACATCAACATAACGACTCAAAATTATTATTTGCATAGCGAAAATTACATATTAAACGAACTATTTCGTTTCGGAGGCTTAAATTCCATAAGAGGATTTGATGAAAATAGCCTGCAAGCCAATTTTTTATCATCAGTATTAACAGAGTACAGACATACACTGTCTCCTAGTTTATACATTCACTCGATCCTAGATTACGGTATGTATACAGATAAAACCATTACAAACGAAAAAAAGCAAAAAGAGAATTTATTCAGCATTGGCGCAGGATTAGGCTTACAAACGAAAAACGGTTGGCTAAAAATAGCGCTAGCTAACGGGATTACCAAAAATCAAAACTTCAAATTTTATAACACCATTATTCACATATGTTATAATGTAAAATTTTAGTCACAAAAATAAAATTTTTCATTTATTAGGAAAGTTAACAAATTATTAAGATTTTTGTCGCATAACTAATTCAATATAATTTAATATGAGATCAAAATTCAAATGGATTTTTACGCTATTAGTAGTGTTAACAATGCAGCTTTCATTTGCACAAGAGAAAACTGTTACAGGGGTAGTTTCCGATGCTACAGGACCATTACCAGGTGCTAATGTTCTTATTCAAGGAACAACAAGGGGTGTACAAACTGATTTTGACGGAAAGTATTCTATCAAAGCAAAAACGGGAGAGGTTTTAATATTCTCTTTCATCGGTATGGCTGAGTCTAGGGCTACAGTTGGAGCTTCAAATTCTATTAATATTAAACTGCAAGACAGTAGTGTAAAATTAGAAGAAGTTTTAATTACTGGAGCAATGGGTATTAAAAAGAGAAAAGATGCACAAACATCTACTCAACAAGTAGTTAAAGCAAAAGAACTTACTCAAGCTTCTAGTCCTAACGTTATACAAGCACTTGCTGGTAAAGTTTCGGGATTACAAATTAACACTGCAAGCAATGGCGCTAACCCTAATACAAAAATTGTATTAAGAGGAAATCGCTCACTTACAGGAAGCAATCAAGCTTTAATCGTTATCGACAATGCTATTTCATCTGCTTCTATTTTGGCACTATTGCCGCCAGAAGTTATTGAAAGCGTCAATGTTATTAAAGGCCAACAAGGTTCTGCACTTTATGGCGAACAAGGTTCAAATGGAGTAATTGTTGTTACTACTAAAAAAGGAACTCAGAATTCAAAAATGACCGTTAGTCTAACTTCTTCTGTAGATTTTCAAACAGTTTCTTTTTTACCAGAAAGACAAACGAAATACGGACAAGGGTGGGCATATGGCTACGATTTTAAATTTCCAACTGCGACAGATCCAAGAAATAATAGCGTTCAATTTTCTCCTTATGAAAATGGAGCCTGGGGTCCCGCGTTTAACAATCCTGCTTTCTCTGGAACTATTGTACCGGTTGGATTACCGCAAGCAGACGGACGTTTTATCATTAGAGAATGGAAATCACTAGGTTCTGATAACATTAAGGATTTCTTTAGAACTGGTACTATTTTACAAAACGGTATAACAATCAATGGCGGTAATGAAGATGGATATTCTTTATTAAGTGTAAACAGACAAACTACTGACTTCGTAGTTCAAGGAGACGGTTTGAAACGTAACAGCTTTTTATTCAAAGGCGGTAAAAAAATGGGTAATTTCACAGTTGACGCAAACATCAATTACATAAACCAGTCTGTTACACAAACTGACAGTGATCTATTTGATGATTTACTACAAACAGCTACTAATGTACCTATCGCCGAATTTAAAAATTCAGGGCATCAAGGTAACTACTCTGTTTATGCTAGAAACCCATATCAAGTAATAAAACAAGTCCGCAATGATGATGGAAGTGACGTATTTAATGGTATTGCAGCCTTAAATTATCAATTCAACAAAAACATCTCTGTTAATTACACCAGCAATGTACAATTGCGTTACACACAATCAACCTCTCACGATGATGGATTTGACAATCTTGGTATAGACTATGATTTTTCTCCGTATTCAGATTTCGGTGATACAGCTTCTTCATATGAAGCTTTGGGAGGAACACCACAAACATCTTCATACTTTGTAAGTCAATCGTTTGGGAGAAAATTCTATGGTGATTTAATCTTCAATTTTAATTATGATCTTACTGAAGATTTGAATTTAAAATTTAATGTTGGAAACAACATGCAAGACAACTTTACAAGAGTTTCAACTCAAGGGGGTACAAATTTAGATACTCCAGGTTACTACCATGTAAACAACGTTTTAAGTCCATCCAATCCATCTACTTTAGCAAATGGAATCACTAGAAGAAGAAGTATATCTGGTTTTGGTAACTTAGATTTAGATTATAAAGGATATTTGTTTTTAAATGCTACTGCGCGTTACGACAAATCTTCTACTGTTGCTGATGGAGTTTTCTATCCTTCAGTAGGTGTTTCATTTGTTCCAACAAGAGCATTTGAAAACTTAAAAGGTGATGTATTAAATTATGTGAAGTTATCAGCAAGTTTTACTAAACTAGGAAATACTACATCAGTTAACCCTTATGCGACTAATGCAACAGGCGTTTCAGCTGCTGGTTTCCCTTTTGGTGATTTAGTTGGTTTTGGCTTTAACCAAGCACCTACCTCTGCTAATATCAAACCAGAATTTTATACTACAAAAGAAGCCGGTGTTAATTTAGGTTTCTTTGGTGACAGAGTTACACTTGATGGTACTTATTATATTACGGACACGAGTGACTTAATAACAAGAGCTACCGCTTCAACTCCTTCTGGATTTGTTAATTCATTACAAAATGTTGGAGATTTACAAAACAAAGGATATGAAATAGATTTAGGTCTTAATCCATTCCGTAATGCTAATGGCTTTAATTGGAATATAAAAGCTAACTATTCTTCTTACAAAACTGTAGTTAAAGCATTATCTAACGGAGTAAACTCCGTGAACTTACAATCAAACACTTTCATTGGTGTTTTTGCAGAAGTAGGAGAAGAATTTCCTTTAATTAAAGGTACTGCTTACGAAAGAGATCCACAAGGACATATTATTGTTAATTCTAATGGTGTACCATTAAAAACAACTGATTTCAAAAAATTAGGTAAATCTACACCTGATTACATTATCGGTTTTTCTAACACATTTAGCTACAAAGGATTATCATTAACTGCAGTTGCTGATTACCGCGCAGGACACAGTATTTATTCTGAAGCCTATGCTACAATGGCATTCGCAGGATACACTTTAGAGTCAGCTTCTCAACCTAGAGAAACAGGTTATATTGTTCCAAATTCAGTACAACAGACTACACCTGGAGTATTTACAACTAATGCTACACCTACTTTTAACACAACTTATGGTGGTGGAACATACAGAGGTGCTTTGGATTATTTTTCAGGTCAATATAACAGAACTGGAGAAGCTATGCTTTTAGATGCATCTGCTGTTAAAATCAAAGAATTATCATTATCATATGATTTACCTTCTAAACTTTTGAAAAACACTGGACTTACTTCTTTCAAATTTGGTGTTAACGCACGTGATCCTTTTATCTTTTTCATAAATAACGGTAATGGTATTAAAAACCAAGGATATACTGATCCTGAAGCTTCAAACACTACAGGAAATGGTTTAGGTATATCTAACGTTGGTCAATATCCTACAACTAAAACTTATGGAGCAAGTATAAACTTAACATTCTAATACATAAATAAAATGAAAAAAATAAAATTTATATTGCCGATTCTTGCCTTAGTCATGTATTCGTGCAATGATTATTTAGATGTCAACACAGACCCTAACCGTCTGTCTGAAAGTCAATTAAATCCGGCGAAATTAATGCCCGCATCGCAGGTTGGTTCGTATAGAGTACAAGCTACTTCGATGAATCAATTAGGTAACGTTTTTATGAACACGTGGGCAAGTAATGTACAATCGTACACAGGAGGTTATAGTAAAGAATTTCAATTAACTATTGACAACTCTTTTTACAATCCAATTTGGAATAATCTATATTTGAATCTAAATAACATTCAAAAAATTATTGACTACCCCAATACTTCTGGAAAGTACAATTATTCAGTTGCTGCTGCAAAAATAATGAAAGCTCATTACATGCAGTACATAGTTGACCTTTACGGTAATGCGCCTTTCACTGGAGCGTTTAAAGGATTTGAAAACTTAACTCCAGCTTATAATGACGATCAATTTATTTACCGTCAGTTATTGACTGGTTTAGATGAAGCACGTGCTTTAATTGCAAAATCAGATCCTTCTGTATCGGAAGACATTGCTGGCTTTGATGTTATGCTACACGGTGACATGAATCGTTGGGTACAATTTGCAAATACTATTGAATTAAGAATGTTATTGAGAATGTCAAATAACACTGGTGCTATTGCAACTTACAGAAATGCAAGATTAACTAAATTAGCCTCAGCTTCATTGATATCTAGTTCAGTTACTATAAATCCTGGTTATTCTGATTCTAATGATGATCAATTGAATCCAACTTATGGAGTTTTCTTCTTTGATTCTGCGCTTAATTCACTAGCTAACCGCACTTTCATAACGGAGTCAGGTCACATATACAAAGCATTAAATGCTGCCTCAGTTTACACAACAACAGGAGCGCCAGAAATAATTGCTGGTTCAGGTATATTCTACCCAAATGTTGCGGATCCAAGAAGAACAAGACTTTTTGGTAATGGTGCTGGTCAAACTTATCAAAGAGCGGTTACCCAAGGAAGTAATGTAGTTGATATATTCCCTACTACTGGTGCCGCTGGTTTACCGGCAAGACTAGGAACTGGATTGTTAAATCCTGAAAATGCAATTGTTGCTTCCGCAACTTCAGATTATGCATCTAGTAATGGTTATGTAATGACATTACAAGAAGCTTATTTCTTGCGAGCTGAAGCTGCGTTACGTTACCCAACTTTATTTACAGGAGCCTCTGCAAACTTTGATTTAGGAGTTCAAGCTTCATTTAAATATTTAACTTCTACAGTAGGTACTTATTTGACAACTGTAAATGCTACAAAACCAAATTTTGGATTTAATGTAGCTAACACTTTTGCTCAAAATTTACATGCAATTATGTATCAAAAATGGATTGGTTTAGCTGGAATTCATGGTATTGAATCATTTATTGATTACAACCGTACGGGTTATCCTTTAACTCCATTAGCTACAACAGCTACTGAAAAAAGAAAACCTAGAAGTTTAATTTATCCAATTTCTGAGTACATTGCTAATGCAGCAAATGTTCCAGTGCTAACAGCAGCACAAATATTTGCTGATTCAGATCCTTCTAATCCATTCTGGAGATCAGGAGATCCTGCTTTAGGAAACTAACATAATAATAATTCCAAGAAAAAGGACCGCCAGCAATGGCGGTCCTTTTTTATTTCAATCCTAGTCTAAATTGAAAAAACTACCGAGGATTATTAGAAAACAAAACCAGAATATTTAATCTAAAGGAAATAAGGCATTGCTGCAGTTTTGTTTTATAAGTTCCCATATAATTACGGTTGAATTGTATCACCAAAGGATGGAAAGTTGCACAAAAAAAATCTTCTCTTTCCAATTTCATAGTATAAAGTTTGTTACACGAAAAATTATAAGGCCAACTACTATCTACTTAAAGCTTCAATTTATCTTATTGATCAGTTGAAAAATACGCCGATTTAGCTTCACTATGTTTACATATATTCCTTCTGCAATTTCAATGATAAACCTACCAGTCTAAAACGCATATATAACGCTACAACACTTATGATTGTCCACATATATACTTTATAAGAATGAGCAGACTAACATTGAGTTATAATATTTCAATTTAACACCTCTTTTTGGGTAGCTTAATTATTATAATAAAAATAATTAATTTTTTTTAACTAAGGCAAAAACTCCCTCCCCCACTTAATATTATACTTTCTTGACAGCTTCACTTTAGGGTCAAGTTCAAAATCATATGTTTTAATGTTTTTTGAGCAATTAGAAATGGTTTGATTTTTCCATTTTTCCTAAGAAATACACTTTGACTTAACAGGTCATAATCCCATATTTACCCAATGCTTTTGCAAGGGATTGTATACATTCGCTTATTTTCTTAGAATACTACTTTCGGTGAAATACTGTAACCCATATCGGTCCCTATTATATCAATCAAATCTCGTATAATCATAATCAGTTTGAATCGCGTATTTGCAGGACGTAATATCCCATGGAAAACTTAAAATCGAGAAAATTAACAAATAAAAAACATCTCTTGTATTAAAAATAAATTAGCGAATTAAGTATTTCTAGATTTTCAATTTAAAAAAAAATTAAGCATTTTAAAAATATTTAATACCGTTGTGATATCTATATAGCTAGAATTATTAAATCAAGGATACTGTTAAATTTCAACATCCTCGTAAAATAAGAGTTTCATTTATTAGGAAAGTTAACAAATTATTAAGATTTTTGTCGCACTAATTCAAAATATTTAAAAATGAAACTAAAGTTCAATGGATTCTTAGTACTATTAGTAGTACTTGTGGCGCAACTAACTTTTGCGCAAGAAAGAGCCGTTTCAGGAACTGTTTCCGATAATGCAGGATTGCCTTTACCAGGTGTGAGTGTATTAGTAAAGGGAACTAAATCTGGGACACAAACTGATTTTGACGGAAAATATTCTATCAAAGCTTCACCAAGTCAAGTCTTGATTTTTACCTACATAGGCATGAAATCTCGCGAAGTAATGGCAACATCTTCAACTGTGAATGTGAAATTAGAAAGTGGAGCGTTAGAACTTGAAGGAGTTGTAGTAACAGCTTTAGGAATTAAAAGAGAAAAAAAATCTCTAGGTTATGCTACTCAAGAAGTTAAAGCAGAAGACTTAAATTCAGGTGCAGGAAGTGGAAATTTCATTAATGAACTTTCAGGAAAAGTAGCAGGTGTTAACATCAAAAGAAACAACAACTTTGGTGGTTCATCTAGTATTGTATCTAGAGGGGTTAAAAGTTTAACTGGTAGTAATGAGATGCTTATTGTTATTGACGGAATGCCAATCAACAACTCTAATGCAACTGGTGGTACAGGAAATCAAACCGGAGGAGCAGGAGGAACTTACGATTACGGTAATAATGCAATGGATATCAATCCTGAAGACATCGAAAGTGTAAATATATTAAAAGGAGCAGCAGCTTCTGCATTATATGGTTACTTAGGTGGTAATGGTGTTGTAATGATTACAACTAAAAAAGGTAGAGCAAAAAAAGGATTAGGGATAACAGTTTCTTCTGAATTTGTTGGAAGCACTATTGACAAATCTACATTTGTAAAATATCAAGATAAATATGGAGCTGGATACGGTCCATATTATGAAGATGCTTCTGGATATTTCTTAGAAAGAGATGTAAATGGAGACGGTATTCCTGATTTGGTTGTTCCTACATCAGAAGATGCTTCTTATGGAGCTGCGTTCGATCCAAAATTAATGGTGTACAATTGGAACGCATTTACACCTTGGTCAGACAGTTTCGGAAAAGCTACACCATGGGTAGCGGCTAAGAATGATCCAACAACTTTCTTTCAAACAGGTACTTCATTTAACAACTCTGTTTCGTTAGAAGATGGAAATGACACTACAAATTTTGTTTTGAATTATACTAATTCAAAACAAACAGGAATTCTTCCAAACAGTGATATGAAGAAAAATAGCTTCAGTGCTAAAATTAATCACAAATTTTCTGATAAATTATCAGCTAGTGTTTTCGCTAACTACAATGCTCAAAGCACTATAGGTAGAAACTCAACTGGATATAATGAAAATATCATGTCGAATTTCCGTCAGTGGTGGCAAACAAACGTAGACGTTCAAGAATTGAAACAAGTTTACGAAAGATCAGGTGGACAAAATATCAACTGGAACTTTACTGATCCAAGTGACTTAACTCAAATTTACTGGGATAACCCGTATTTCATCAGATATAAAAATTACCAATCTGATGAAAGAAACCGTTTTATCGGTTATTCTAAATTGGATTATAAAATTGCTGACTGGTTAACTGCTACAGCAAAAATATCTACTGATTCCTATAGTGAATTACGCGAAGAAAGAAGAGCTACAGGATCTATCGCTGGTCTTTTTGGAATAAACCGATTAGACGAAACTTCTGGATACCAAAAATACCAAAGATCTTTTTCTGAACAAAATTATGATTTCATCTTGACATTCAAAAAAGACATTTCTGAAAGCATTAGTTTTAATGGTGTTGCTGGAGGTACAGCAGTAAGAACTAGAATTATTTCTACTTTAAATTCTACACAAGGTGGACTTATAGTACCAAACTTATTCAGTTTATCAAATTCTGTTCAAACTGTTCCTTTCCCATTAGAGCAAGAAGCTAACATAGGAGTTAACAGTTACTACGGTTCAGCATCTTTAGGATTTAAAGATTTCTTTTTCTTAGATGCGACTGCAAGAAGAGACGCTTTTTCTAGCTTACCAGTTGGAAAAAATGCAATTTGGAGTTACTCTGCTTCTGGAAGTTATGTTTTCACTAACCATATTAACCAACCATGGTTAAGTTTTGGTAAGATTAGAGCAGGTTATTCTGAAAGCCCATTGGGTACTCCAGGACTTTCTTTGGTAGATACTTATGTTAAGAATGACCCTTTTGGTTCAAATCAACAATATTCAGTTGCTGGTACTAAAAACAATCCAAACTTAGAAGCGGTTAAAACTAACACTCAAGAAATTGGTTTAGAAATGCAATTTTTAAACAGAAGAGTAGGATTTGAAGTAAGTGCTTACAAAAACGTAAATAACGGAGAAGCTTTCCAAGTTCCTTTTTCTACCGCTACTGGTAACAGTGCAAGATATATTAATGCTGCAACTGTAGAAAATAGAGGTATTGAGGTTCAACTTAACGTTACACCTTTCAAAACAAAAGATTTCGCATGGGATATTTTTGTAAACTGGTCTAAAAACAAAAATGAAGTTACTAAGTTAGCTCCAGGAATTGAAAACTTAAGATTAAACTCATTTCAAGGTGGTGTAACTTTAAATGCTTCACTAGGAGAACCTTATGGAGTACTTAAAGGAACTGATTTTACTTATTTAAATGGGGAAAGAATAGTTGGCGCTAACGGTAGATACGTAATTAACGCCACTGCAAATAATGTAATTGGTGATGTAAATCCTGATTGGTTAGGTGGTATCCGTAACAAATTTACTTATAAAAATATATCTTTTGGATTCTTAATTGACATGAAAAAAGGTGGAGATATTTTCTCTCTTGACCAATCTTATGGTTTAGCTACTGGTTTATATGATGTTACTGCAGGTAATAATGAATTGGGTAACCCAATTAGAAATACAATCGCCAATGGTGGTGGTGTAATCTTACCAGGTGTTACCGCTGCCGGTGCTCCTAATACTGTAAGAACGCCTTCTCCAAATCAATACGGTAACGTATCAGGATATAGAAGAGCACCAAATAAAGCTTTCGTTTACGATGCATCTTTCATTAAGTTAAGAGAAGTAAACATTACTTATTCTTTACCAAGTACTTTCGTTTCAAGAATGAAACTTCAAGAAATGAAGTTTAGCGTAGTAGGTTCAAATTTATGGATAATAGATAAAAACCTTCCATACGCTGACCCAGAAAGTGGATTAAGTGCTAGTGCTTCATCTGCAGGATATTCAGTAGGTTCTTTACCAACAACAAGAAATGTTGGTGTTAACGTAACATTTAAATTTTAAATTATGAAAAAAATAGTTTTATTAATCTCGTTTTTAGCTCTGACTATATCATGTACTGATGATATAACCGGACTAAATACAGATACGAAAAATCCAACATCCGCTAAACCCGAGTTTTTATTTACAAATGCTCAAAAAACTTTAGTAGACCAAATGGTAAACTCTTCTGTAAACAGAAACGTTTTCAGAATGTTAGTTCAGCAATGGACAGAAACAACTTATCCAGATGAAAGTCAATACAATTTGACTACACGACCTATTCCTGACACTCACTTTACAACTCTTTACAGAGATGTTCTTAGAGATTTTAAAGAGTCTAATATTTTACTAACTAAGGTTGTTACTGCTGGTGCTAGTGAAGCTACAATTGTGGCTAACAAAAAAGCAATCGTTGAAATCATGAGTGTTTACACTTTTAGTGTTTTAGTAGATAGTTTTGGTGATGTACCTTATTCTGAAGCTTTAGATATCGAAGGTCATCCACTACCAAAGTATGATGATGCGCAAACCATTTACAAAGACCTTATTGCTAGATTAACCGCAGCACAAGCTGCATTGAATACATCAGAATCTAGCTTTGGTACTGCTGATCTTATATATAATGGTAATACTGCAAAATGGAAAAAATTTGCAAATACTCTTAGATTAAGACTTGCCATAAATATGGCTGACGTAGATGCTGCTTATGCTTCTACTCAAGCAACTGCTGCTATTACTGCAGGACTTATAACAAGTAGTAGTGACAACGCTAATTTGAATTATTTAGGTGCACAGCCAAATGCTAACCCTTTATATGTGGATTTAGTTGCAAGTGGTAGAAAAGATTTTGTTATCGCTGATACATTTGTTGACAAATTAAACACGTTATCAGATCCTAGAAGAGCTAAATATTTCACATTTGCTCCAGGTACAACTATATACAGAGGTGGTATTTATGGCGCATCTAATAGCTATACTAATTTCTCTACAGTAAACAGTACACTTTTAGCTCCATCTTTCCCAGGGACTATACTTACAAACTCTGAAACGGAATTTTTATTAGCTGAAGCTGCGGCAAGAGGTATTGCTGCTGCTGGTGTAGCTGCAACTCATTACAATAACGCAATTACTGCTTCTATGAATGATTGGGGTGTTGACCCAGCTGCGACAGTAGTATATTTAGCTGCTAATCCTTACAATGGAACTTCAACTGCAACTTGGAAAAAAAGTATTGGAGAACAATCTTGGATTGCTTTATATAATAGAGGTTTTGAGGCATGGAATACATGGAGAAGATTAGATTTTCCTGCGTTAGTGGTTCCTGCTACAACTTACGCTGATATAAAATCAGTTCCTACAAGATTAACTTATCCTGCTGGTGAAGCAACTGTAAACGCAACTAACGTAAGTGCTGCTGCTGCAAAAATTACTGGTGGAGACAAATTAACATCAAAAATCTTTTGGGATAAATTCTAATTATTTCGAAATTTTTATCAAAACCACCAGCCTAAAGCTGGTGGTTTTTTTATACAATTATTTTTCTATCAAAAGATTACCAACGCAATTAAAACGGTATTTTATAGTTGCAAAATGACTCGCCTCAAATAATTATTATTTAACAACAATCGCTTAAATAATTCAACTAAAAAACGAAACCACCTTTTTGGAAACTTGTTCAATTACTTTATAAATTGCAAGATGAGCTGATCCAAATGCTATTTTAGCGAATACATAAAACAAAAACTTATTAGAAGAGTGAGAAACGTTAAAAAATAGCTTTGACCAACTTTATACATACAGTCAATCCATGTAAAATCCCAAAACTATACTTATTCAATACAAACGGCTACAAAAAAAATTCGAAAAACTTGAACTTTTTTTAAAATCACAAAACAAAAACTTTTGTGCTTTTTAATGTTATTTTCAGTTATATTCCCAAAAAAATCACAATAATAATTACTACTAAGTTAAAATAAAGGATAATATGTTAGGAAAATTAACAAATTATTAGCATTTTTACTATGCTAATTCAAAAAAAATAGAAAATGAAACTAAAGTTCAATGGATTTTTAGTACTATTTGTAGTACTAGTGGCGCAATTAACATTTGCGCAAGAGAGAGCTGTTTCAGGAACTGTTTCTGACAATGCAGGTATGCCTTTACCAGGCGTAAGTGTGTTAGTGAAAGGAACTACATCTGGAACACAAACTGATTTTGATGGAAAATACTCCATCAAAGCAACAGCAAGTCAAGTCCTAATTTTCTCCTACATTGGAATGAAATCTCAAGAAGCATCTGCTAGTTCTACATCTCTGAATGTAAATCTAAAAGATGATTCAATCGAACTAGAAGGCGTTGTTATCAACGTACTTGGAGTTGAAGTTAAGAAAAACCAAAATGCTTCCGCTTTTTCTAAAGTGAAAGGTGACGTTCTAACTAATTCAGGTGAAACCTCAGTTTTAAAAGGACTTTCTGCCAAAGCATCTAGTGTGAGTATCGTTTCGAATTCTGGAGATCCAGGATCTGGAGCCTACATCCAAATTAGAGGTCAAAACTCTATTACAGGTTCTACTCAACCCTTATTTGTAATTGATGGTATTCCAATTTCGAGTGATGAAATTGGTAGTACAGTAGACGGAGTAGGACAACAAAGTAGAATGAATGACATTAACCCAAATGATATTGCTTCGGTTCAAGTATTAAAAGGTGCCTCTGCAGCTGCACTTTGGGGTTATAGAGCTGCAAATGGTGTCGTATTAATTACAACAAAAAAAGGAAAAAAAGGAAAAATATCGGTTGATATCAATTCAAGCGTTTCTTTTGATAAAGTAAATGTTAGGATGAAACTTCAAGATCGTTTTGGACAAGGTTCTAACGGAGTATGGCGAAGAAATGCTTCCACTTCTTTTGGAGATAAAATTTCAACCAGAATAGGCGGATCAGACATATTTAACACTACAGGTCAGTACTTTGTTTCTGATAACGGAAACACTATTTATCCTATTACGAAAAAGAATAGCACTGCAAATTTCAATGATTCTAATTACGATTCAGTAATAGGTAACGGACAAAACGTTGACAATCATATTGGAATAAGTGGTGGAGGAGAAAACACTAATTTCTATCTTGGTTTAGGAAGTACAAAGCAAGAAGGAGTTGTTAGAGGTTCCACCTATGAAAGAACAAGTATTGATTTCACTTCTGAATCAAAAATTGGAGAGAAAACAAGTTTTAAAAGTAAATTTGGTTATTCATCAGTAAATTCAAACAGAGTTCAAACCGGTTCTAATCTTGCAGGACTTTTCTTAGGGCTTTATAGATCTCCTGCTGATTTTGACAATAGAGATTATAAAGGTACAAATTTTAGAAGCGGCGTCCCTTCTTTTAATAGTCAAAGAGCATACCGACAAGATGTTGGAACTTTTGAAGGTGATTTAACTCCTAGTTACAACAACCCACTATGGACGACAAATGTTCAGAAAAACCCAAATACTATAGATCGCTATATTGCAGGTTTTGAAATAAAACACGATGTAGCTAGCTGGATGTCGATTTTAGGCCGACTTGGTTTAGACGGATATAGTGATAAAAGAATTTCTATGTGGCCAAAAAATTCTGCAGAAAATGGCGGAAATGGTAATGCAAGCGAAAGCGTTACTGACTTCCAACAATATAATGTTGATATTATGGCATTAGGAGATGTAAAAGTAAATGACAATATTGGGCTAAATTATTTAGCTGGTGTCAATTTTGCTCAAACTCATTACGATCAACGAGGTGGTACCTATAAAAACTTTTTGCTTGACAATAATTCATTTTCATACGACAATGCATTGATCAATGACAAAACGACTTTTTTAGACCGAACATACTCCAAATTAAGCGGAGCTTATTTCTCTACCGCATTTGATTATAAAGACTATTTATTCTTGACTTTGGGTGGACGTTTAGAGACTTCTTCATCTTATAGCCCAAATTTAAAAGTCTATTTTTATCCTACGGCAGAGTTTGCTTATAAATTTACCCAAAACATCGAAAATGAAGTTCTTACTAACGGTAAATTAAGATTAACGTTTGGACAAATAGCTTCAATACCTAGACCTTATGCTGGAACAACATATTTCAATTCGGCCGTAGGTGTTGAAGGGTATGGTGGCGCATATGATTCAGGAGTTTACAACGGTTCTTTCCAAAGATCAGCAACAGGGGGAAATCCTAACTTAAAACCTGAAATAAAAACAGAGTTTGAGGTTGGAGTCGATTTAGAATTTTTCAAGAGAATAAAACTTTCTGGAACCTATTACTCCAATGAAACTAAAGATTTATTAGTGGATGTTCCTTTAAACGGTAGCTCAACTTTCAGTAGTCTTTATGGTAATTTTGCTACTATTCAAAACAAAGGTGTAGAAGTTGAATTTGATGCTAATCTACTTTCTTCTTCTTCGGAACTAAAATGGAATATATTTGGAAACTGGAGTAAAAACACTAATAAAGTAACTAAATTAGAAGGCACCGAATCTTTATTCCTAAATGGATTCACTGGATCTTCTTCCCGTGCAGTATTAGGACAACCACTAGGTGTTCTTTGGGGAGGAAAATTTGACAGAGACACAACTGGAGCATTGCTATTGGATTCTAATGGCTTCCCAACTGTAGCAAACGCTGAAGGAGTTATAGGAAATCCTAATCCAGATTGGAGAGGTGCTATTGGAACTTCTATATCTTATAAGAACATTAAATTAAGCACTTTATTTGACGCTTCAATTGGCGGTCAACTATGGGATGGTACGAACGGAGCTTTAAATAACTTTGGTAGACCATTGGAAACTGCAAATGAAGTAACCCTAACGACACCTACAGTTAATTCAGTTGGTTCATTAATTCCTGCAGGAACTGTGAGAGGTAATCTTAGAGATTTTGGAGCCGGTAATGTGCTGCTAGATCAATCATGGTATACTGGACTTGGTGGTGGTTTTGGACCAGTTGCTGAACAGTTTGTTAAATCTGCTTCATGGGTAAAATGGAGAGAATTAACTCTATCTTATGTATTAAAACTTGAAAAAGCAAAAATTGGATTTGAAAGCATGACTTTTTCGGGAACAGGTAGAAATTTATGGTTATGGACAGAAGATAAAACACTTGGTCAAGATCCCGAAACTAATCTTACGGGAGGATCAAATGGTAGAGGATTACAATATTTCAACAGTCCAAATACTAAATCTATAATATTTAGTGTAAATTTAAAATTCTAAAAACATGAAAAATAATATTATAAAAATAGCCAGTCTATTCTTAATCTTTACAACAATACTAAGTTGTACAAGTTTTGTAGAGGACATGAATGTTGACCCAGACAACTTGGTTGATGCTGATGCAAGAAATATATTCCAAGGTGTGCTTCTGGCTGACCAGTTTTTTCAAACCAGTTCAAATACCAGAGATATGATGATTTGGTTGAATCAAGCGAACGGTGAAAACAGACAATATGTTGCCTTAAACAACTGGAATGCATCAACGGCTTCAACATTTGATGATAGTTGGAACAACGCTTATGTAAACTGTATTACTCAAGCTAAAATAGCAATTTCTAAAGCGGACCAAGAATTAAACCCTAGATTAAAGGGAGCCACTCAGGTGATTGAAGCGCATTGTATTGGAACTGTGACTTCTTTATGGGGAGACGTTCCTTATTCTGAATTGGATATTACAGGCAAGAATCTTACTCCAAAGTATGATGCACAAGCCACGGTATACAATAGTGTTCAGCTTTTACTAGATAATGCTATAACTAATCTTCAATCCACTAAAGGGAAAGGCATTCCTTCCGACAAAGATATTTATTATGCCGGGAATGCGTCAAAATGGATCACATTAGCCTATTCGCTTAAAGCAAAATATTATCTTCACGTGAAAGATTATACTAAAGCGAGAACGAATGCATTATTAGGAATAAACAATGCGGATGATGATTTGAAGGCAATATTTTCGAACAGTTATCTACAAAGTTTCAACCCATTTTATTCTTTCTTAGTTTACGACAGAGATGATTATATGTCAGGAGACAGTTATGCTGCTAGATTATTAGATCCTTCAGCCCCTTTGTATAGAGGAAATGCTAAAACTGATGAATCAGCAAGATACGCGTTCACATACAATGAAGAATATTTTTCTCCATATGGTTTAAACATATATGGCGGAGATTATGGAGGTACTAATGGTAAATTCGGAAGTGATTCCGCAATGCCAATGGTGACTTATGGCGAAATGTTGTTAATTATTGCTGAAGTAGATGCAAGAACTTCTTTTGCCGCTGGATTAACATCTTACAACAACTACAGAGCATTATTGAATACTGGATATTCAATTGGTATAGACAATGCAGGTTATGATAGTGAAACTTTCAACTATTCCGCTTATGCTGCTGGCGATTTTGCCGCAGGTGGAATTGAAAATCCTTCGCCAAGCATTACGAATCAAAATGCCTTATTAAGAGAAATATTCCAAGAAAGATATATCTATTTTATGGGCAATTACGAATCATACAATGACTTTGGAAGATCAAACAACTTAGCTGGAATTCAATTGAAGGCAGGGATACCAGGGACTCCACAAAGATTTTTATACCCACAAGTAGAGATCAATGCAAATCCGAATACACCAAACCCGATTCCAACAATTGTAACTAAAACACCTGTTCATTAAGACGAACTATTTAAATAATTATATTGAAAACCATCCCAATATCGGGATGGTTTTTTTTTATATCTTTGCGCCATGGAAAAAGAACATCAAATATTCGGGATTAGAGCAATTATTGAAGCAATACAATCAGGTGCCACAGTTGACAAAGTCTATATTCAAAAGGAAGCAAGCAGCGAACTGATGAAAGACTTAATGAAAGTGATGAAGCGTGGTAATATAAACTTTTCTTATGTTCCGGTTGAGAAACTAAATAGACTTACTCCTAATAACCATCAAGGAGCAGTCGCAACCATCTCTCCTATTTCCTTTTTTGATTTGGAATCCTTAATAGAATCAGTGATTGAAAACGGAAAAAAACCTTTATTTTTAATCTTGGATCAAATATCTGATGCACGTAATTTTGGTGCTATTATCAGAACGGCCGAATGTACAGGTGTCAATGGAATAATCGTGCAAAAAGCAGGTTCAGCACCAGTAAACGGAGATACCGTAAAAACTTCTGCTGGAGCAGTTTTCAATATTCCAATTTGTAAAGTGGAACATATTAAAGATGCTATTTTTCTTTTACAAGCTAGTGGAATTAAAACAGTAGCCGCTACAGAAAAAACAGATACAAATATTTATGATATTTCTCTAAATGAACCCGTTGCTATTATCATGGGTTCGGAAGATCGTGGAGTAAATCCATCTGTTCTTAAAATCGTTGATGAAAAAGCAAAACTTCCTATGTTTGGAACCATTGGTTCTTTGAATGTATCGGTAGCTTGCGGTGCTTTTTTATATGAAGCAGTTAGACAGAGAAGTTAAAAATTCTCACTTCCCATTAGTTAATAAAAATTAAAAAATGAATTAAGACTCCGGCTTTAATTCATTTTTTTCATTTGCGATAACCTCATATTGAACGGGCCTACATGATGTAAAAAAAGGATTTAGATCTTCTTGCTCTATATTTTCTTCAATTATTGGAAGATTTACAAAATTTCCATTGGTATCAAAACGTTGCATAAATTTATCTTCCAAAGGATTAAAACTTGGATGTTCCCAATCATATTTAATTACCTTTTTATACTCTGGTGTTTTAAAAAACAGTGACAACGCAAAACCTGTTATGAATCCTGCCAAATGACCTTCCCAGGAAATGGTTTCATCTACTTTTGGAAAAACGTACCAAACCATCCCACCATACATAATGATCACAGCTAGTGACAAAGCAACCAACCGATAATATTTTGTTTGTATCCCTTTAAAAAAAATGAAACTAACCAACACATAGATTAGTCCACTTGCACCGATATGATAATTATCCCTTCCAATTACCCACGTAATTATTCCTGAAAACAGAATACCATACGATATCACGGCTATAGTTTGTTTCGAATAAAAGAATTGCAACGCAGCTAATAAAACCAATAACGGTATGGAATTATTATATAGATGATTCATATCCGAATGTATGAAAGGGCTAAACAAAACACCTTGCAAACCCGCAAAAGATCGCGGAAAAATTCCGTTCGAAACAAAATCAAAATCAAATCTAATTTCTACCCAATAAACAAACCATAGGAATAACACAAAAAAAAGTGGTAATCCAATAACGGAATTGGTGAATTTAAAATGCTTATCCATTTTTGCTGTTTGGTTTAAAAATAACAATCAATTATTTATCCAAAAGCAATTTAATGCTATTTTGTCATACTAAAACCAAAAGGACATTTAAAATATACAACCCTAGCCCAGATGGAAATGGCATCCTTTTTATCTCGTTTTTTTAACGAGATAAAAAGATATAGTGAACAGCTGGAAATAGCTCCAAATAAAAATAGTAACTTTACCAAAGTCATATTTTTGATTTATGATTAACGAATCCAGATTTCAGATTTAAAAAACAGATGGAAGCACCACTTGCAGAACGCATTCGGCCACAAAAATTAGAAGAATACATCAGTCAATCCCATTTAGTAGGTCCTAATGGTTCTTTGACGCAACAAATTGCAAAAGGAATTATTCCTTCCTTGATTTTTTGGGGACCACCGGGAACGGGAAAAACGACTTTGGCACAAATAATTGCGCAAGAATCAAAGCGCCCTTTTTATATATTGAGTGCAATAAATTCCGGTGTAAAAGACATCCGCGATGTTATTGAAAAAGCAAAACAAAGTGGTGGACTTTTTACCACAAGAAATCCTATCCTTTTCATTGACGAAATTCATCGTTTTAGCAAATCGCAACAAGATTCGTTATTAGCAGCAGTAGAAAAAGGTTGGATAACATTAATTGGCGCCACTACCGAAAATCCAAGTTTTGAAGTGATTCCTGCTTTATTGTCACGATGTCAAGTATACGTTTTGAATGCTTTCACCAAACATGATTTGGAGACGTTATTACAACGTGCTTTAAAAACCGATGCTTTTTTAGCAACCAAAAACATAAAACTTAAAGAAACAGAGGCCCTGTTAAGACTTTCCGGAGGCGATGGACGTAAACTATTAAATATTTTTGAACTTGTCGTAAATGCATCCGATGAAGATGAAATAATCATCACAAATGAGCGAGTATTTGAACTGTTGCAACAAAACACAGTTTTGTATGACAAAAGTGGCGAACAACATTATGACATCGTTTCTGCCTTTATAAAATCAATTCGAGGAAGTGATCCAAATGGAGCAGTGTATTGGTTAGCAAGAATGATTGAAGGTGGCGAGGATGTAAAATTTATAGCAAGACGTATGCTCATTCTTTCCAGCGAAGATATAGGAAATGCCAATCCTACTGCATTTATTATGGCGAATAACACATTTCAGGCTGTTACCACTATTGGCTATCCTGAAAGCCGCATTATATTAAGCCAATGTGCCGTGTACTTAGCCACTTCACCAAAGAGTAATGCCTCTTATCTCGCGATAGGAAATGCACAACAATTAGTAAAACAAACAGGAGATTTACCTGTCCCGATCCATTTACGCAATGCACCAACCAAATTGATGAAAGAATTAGGATATGGCGATGAGTATAAATATTCTCACGATTTTGCTAATAACTTTGCGGAACAGGAATTTTTACCAGACGCCATCAGTAAAACACCATTATATATTCCTGGTACTAATTCAAGAGAAAATTCGATAAGAGAATTTCTTAAAAATCGTTGGAAAGATAAATATGGTTATTAGATTGTAGATCTTTAATTATCTATTATTGATACTATATTTCAAACACAATGATTATTAATGCTCGTCCTTCTAAATTAAAACTTAACTTCTATTTCCTCAGAGATTAATTTGTCATTTTGATAATATTCAAAAAACCATTGATTCTCTTTTGCAAGTAAAACACCCTGCACATTTCCTTTTACAGCAATATAACAATTCGTACTTGACGTTTTAAAAACTTTCATTATCACCTTTGGTGTACTATCAATCAATTGAAAACCGTTAGAAGTTTGTTGGGCATATAACAAATTACTCGTAACATTTTCTACATTTTTAGAACCATTTAAAACAGTTGTAGGCATAATAACTTGTGAAACTACAGGTGCGTCTGCTACTTTATTACTAGTATTTGTCCCGTTATATTTATACTGCAAAGCATAAATACCTTGAAAAGCTTTATTCAAAACTTCTGTATAAGCAAGCTGGGTATCTTTTTCTTTAGTATAAGCACTTTGAGATTTATATACAACTTTCCCGTTACAGTCATTCAAAATTATATACAGTTTTGTCGCTAAAAAGGCATTTTCTTTTATGACATCCAAATACAACAAACTACATCGGTCATTGTAATCTTTTGAAACAGCTTCATTTGTATAAAAAGCTTCAAAACCAGCTTTGTTTAAATTAAACTTAGACAAAGTTGCCAGACGATATTGATTGTCGGTTTTCATAAAGTCAAATTTTAATGGAATCACCACACCTTGATAGTCATTAACCGATTGTGAAAAGCCATAACTCGCAACAAATAACAATAGCAATAAAATTCTTTTTTTCATAATTATAAGTATTTCTTTAATTCTAATAAATGATTGACTTGTTTGATGTTTTGCGGAACTTGACCGTTACTTTCGTTAAAAAAAATAGCGTCTAATCCCGCATCCAGAGCGCCTTGCACATCAGCCTCAAGACAGTCACCAATCATAATACTATTTTCTTTTTTGGCCTTTGCTAAATCTAACGCATATTCAAAAATAATTGGATTTGGTTTTTTAACGCCAGCCATTTCCGAATTTGTAATCGTTTGAAAATAACTTCCAATCTTAGAATTAGTTATTTTCTTAAATTGCACTTCGGCAAAACCATTGGTAATAATATGAAGTTTATATTTCTGTTGCAGGTAATCCAAAACCTCAAAAGTTCCATCGAAAAGATGATTATTTTCTGGCAGCAAATCGATGTATTCTTGTGCGATACTTTCAATTTGTTCGTCAGAAATAAAATAATCGATTGCATCAAAAGAATGTTTCAACCTATTGTAACGCAACTCCGCATGCGTAATTTTATCATATTGGTATAATTTCCAACAGGCTTGATTTATTGGAACATATTTTTCAATGAAAATTTTAGTTTCAATTGTTGGGTGATTCTTATTGAATATATTCTCAAATGTCAATTCAGAATTTTTGTCAAAATCCCAAAGCGTATGATCTAAATCAAAGAAGACATCTTTTATATTATTTTGCATCATTAATTTTATTATTTAAAAATTCTTTTATCAAAAGGAAAGTCATTTTGAGCTATAATTATAATTTTATCAAAATCTTTATGAAAGGGGTTTATTAGAAAATTAAAATCTCCTTTCACCACTGCCGACGGAACTTTCAACACACAAGCCTCGTTTCTGCGAATAAAATCATCCCCTAATAAAGGCGTTTCAAATGTACCAGGGAAAACATTCCAATCCGTTTTTAAATTCTTAGTATTAAGGATTTCAACTAAAATAGTATCTGGAATATGAATTGTCAACATAACAAAATCGCTTGGTAAGGTAGCTAATGACAAATGAACAAGGACTTCGGCCATCGCTAAAGCTCTACTTTGCGCGCAATAAATCATCTCCGTTCCCTTAGAATTCCAGCGAGCTCCAGTAAATGAGGCACCTTTACCGGATAGAACAATCGGATATTTTATACGAGTCAATCTAAAAACTTCCATTACACAAAAATTCCTTGATCTATTTTATTCAATTCATTAACAACCATTTCTTTGCCATAAGAATCTTTTAACAACTCTATTGGTTTTAAATTTCCAAGCGCAAAAGAAGGTGTTTTCAGCCACGAATAAAACTGCTCATCTGTATCAAAAACTTCTTTCCCTAATGAGGTCACCTCAGCCAATTCGAAAATTTTTTCTGATTGCAATGCTTTAAAAACAAAATTTTCTTTGGCTTTATTTCTTTGAAGTGATTTTGCAGAAATTCCTAAAAAAGTAGCCCAATCCTCTTCATTAAAAGGAGTTCTTTCTTTTATAAGGTCAAAAAAATGATAAGGAATTCCCTCACGAATAGAATGAACGATTAACATTCTGTTTTTTAAAAATTCGTTATAGGTAATGTTTTTATTGATCAGCTTATAACCTCTGTCTTTCTCGACTTTATCTACAAAAACCCTGACGGCTATGTCAATTGCTGCTCTAGACTTAATTTTTAAATTCCCCATATAAAAGACATTTGACTTCAAATATAAGTCAAATGTCTTGAATATTCAAATTTTTAAAATATCCCTTCATCTACAAAGCTAAAATAACTGACTTCCGTCACAATAAGATGATCCAAAACCTTAATTTCTAAACTCTCTCCAGCCAACTTCAGTTTTCTTGTAATTTGCTTGTCGGCATCACTGGGAACCAAAGTTCCTGAAGGATGATTGTGACATAAAATTAACCCTGTTGCGCCCATTTCCAACGCGGTTTTAAATACTAATCTAATGTCAACAAGCGTTCCAGTGATTCCCCCTTTGCTCAACTGTGATTTTGAAATAATTTTATTAGAATTATTCAAATAAACAATCCAAAATTCCTCATGTGGTAATTCTCCAATTATTGGCTGCATGATTTCAAAAATCATTTTACTGGAGGTTATTTTTGTCAATTCGACTGCATCTTCTGCCCTTCTGCGTCTCCCTAATTCTAAAGCGGAAATAATTGAAATGGCTTTGGCCTCACCTATTCCTTTAAAAGTAATCAACTGGGTAATGGATAATTTCCCCAAAGCATTCAAATTATTGTCTACACTTGCCAAAATTCTTTTGCTCAAACCTACAGCAGACTCGTTGCGACTCCCAGACCCAATCAAAATCGCGATTAACTCGGCATCACTCAAAGAACTTTTACCTTTCAGCATCAGTTTTTCACGTGGCTTGTCGTCTTCCGACCAGTTCTTTATAGGAAAAAAGGAATTTTCAGACATTCATTTTCGCTTTAAATTTGTTTTTGCATGCAAATACTATTTTCCAAACCAACATAAGGCTCGTAATTATCAACTATTAGGTACCCAACTTTTTGATACAAACCGATGGCCTCTTTTTGTTTATATAAAGTTTCCAAAACTGAAATCGTATAACCTAATTCACTTGCCCAAATTTCTAATTCTTGTAATATTCTTTTAGCAAAACCCATTCCCCGAGCATCTGGTGAAACAAACATACGTTTTATTTCAATTGTATTTTTATCCTTTTTTTTGAAGCATCCGCAAGCTATTGGATTTCCTTCAAAATAAATAATCACAACGTTGGGATTTATTTCTAAAATATTATTATCCCAATAATCTGATGTGAATTCAGGATAACGTTCCCATAAACTTTGATCTAATGAGGCGACCAAGTTGACAAAATCTAAATTTTCACTGGTGGTTCTGCAGATTCTTATTTTATTATTCATTTTTATCAAATGGAATAATTACTTAATTAATTCTTTTACCTCGTCAAAATTTAATCCACCGTAATTCCCGGAGCTCATCAATAATAAGGCTGAATTTTCAAGATTTTGTTTAAATAAAAAATCTTTAAACTCTATGGGATTCGTATAAATAATTAAATCTTTCCTGTTGAAAGCAGTTGCAATTTGGTCATAGGTAACTTCCTCAAGCTGTTTTATTTTTACCGCATCCGGCGAATAGAAAACAACTGCAACGTCTGCAAATTCTAATGAGCCTTCATATTCTTTTAGGAATTCCGCATTCAAGCTACTATAAGTATGCAATTCTAAACAAGCCACTAAAGTCCTGCTTGGATATTGTTCTTTTACGGCCTTGGTAGTCGCAGCCACTTTACTTGGCGAATGCGCGAAATCTTTATAGGCTACTTTGGTTTTACTTTCGGCAATTTTTTCCAATCGTTTTGAAGCGCCCTTGAAACTGGCAATTGCTTCGTAAAAATCAGCTTCATCAACACCCATATTCTGACAAATCCATTTGGCTCCAGCCAAATTATTGAGATTGTGTGCTCCAAAAACCTCTATAGGCATATCACCTTCGGGAGTTTCGAGAAGTGTAACACCATCGCTTACGGTGTACTTAGGAGTGTGATATGCTAGTTTTCGAATGGGATTTGTAGCGGCTTCGGCAACACTTTTTACTTCGGAGTCCTCTTCATTGTAAACTAAAATTCCGCCATTGGTAATTTTACCAATAAATATTTCAAACTGCTCCACATAGTTTTCATAAGTAGGAAACACGTTGATATGATCCCAAGCTATACCGGAAATCAAAGCAATATTCGGTTGATATAAATGAAATTTTGGTCTTCTGTCTATTGGCGAAGACAAATATTCATCACCTTCAAGAACGATAAAGTCATTCTCTTCAGTTAGATGAACCATCGTTTCAAATCCTTCTAATTGTGCTCCAACCATATAATCAACTGCAATATTGTGATAGTGCATCACGTGTAAAATCATTGATGTAATTGTAGTTTTTCCATGAGAACCACCAATAACAACACGTGTTTTATTTTTGGATTGTTCGTATAGAAATTCTGGGTATGAATATATCTTTAAACGTAATTCTTGTGCTTTCAACAGTTCTGGATTATCGGCCTTTGCATGCATTCCAAGAATTACCGCTTCAATATCAGTTGTGATTTTTTTCGGAAACCAACCTAATTCGGCAGGCAAAATTCCCTTTTTATCTAATCTTGATTTTGATGGTTCAAAAATGGCATCGTCGCTTCCTGTAACTTGATATCCTTTGTTGTGTAATGCTAAAGCAAGATTGTGCATGGCACTCCCGCCAATAGCTATAAAATGTGTACGCATTTTAGTTTATAGTTTATGATTGTTGAATTTGCAAAACATTAAAAGTCATTACTCTTACTTATTTACCTTTCTCTATTTTTATATTCTTCTAAAATTGATTTTGCTTTTTCAGGTTCTTTCATTTTGTTTTTATACAAATTCGCAAGCATTTGATAGCCCACTTTTGAATTCCCTACTGCAATTCCCTTTTTATATTGTTGTTCAGCTACCGCATATCTTTTAAAATATTCATCAATATGCCCCTTAGACAAATAACCGTCTACCGGAGAAAGTCGGAATAATTCATTTGAATATTTTATAGCTTTAGATTGGCTTCCGCCCACGATTCCAGGTAACTGAATATAGAGTTCTATTAATGCCCAACGTGCTTCAATATGCTTTGGATTTAGCACAATTGCCTTTTCAAATGCTCCTTTAACCTCATCAATCATGCCTAGGGCTTTAAACTTATTTGATTCCTTGGCTTTCATCCCTAAGGCTCCACCATATTTATAATGATAATTGGCTTCTGATGGTTTTAACTGGACAAGTTTTTTATAATAAATGATAGTCTTATCCCAAGATTTATTTCGACCTGCAATGTCTCCTAAATATTCAATAGTTTTTAAATCCGCAGGATTCGTTTTCAAAACAGTTTCAAAGACAGCTTGCGCCTGTTCAAATTTATTTTCTTTGAATAATTTTTCTGCTTTATCGAAATTGGATTGAGACCAAATGGAGTTAGAATACATTAGCAGAACTAAAAATAAGTATTTCATGATAGTGCATTTAAATTGTCATTTGTTTTATAACTATGCCAAAAATAAGAAATTTAAAATCAATATATTCTAAAAAGAATTTGAAGAAATCTTGTGGTATATGAACCAGTCAATTTAAACAACATAAATTATAACAACTTTGAACTAAAATATTCATTAAAAATATCAATTAAAAGAAAATTTGAAATCGTATTTTTAACTAATTTAGTAGTTAATTAATTTAAAAATCAAAACAATGGGACTATTATCATTTATTAAAGGCGCTGGGGCGAAATTATTTGGAAAAAAAGAAGAAGATGCTCCTGCTGCGGAAAAAGAAGCATTGAAAGCAAATGTTTTATTAGCACATGTTCAATCTTTAAAATTGCCTTTCAAAAATTTAAAAGTTTATTTACAAGAGGAAAAGGTTACACTGAAAGGAGAAGTTGACAAACAAGTTGATGCTGAAAAAATTGCTCTAGCTGTGGGTAATGTAGAAGGAGTTTCTGAGGTGGATAATCAGATGGAAGTTGCAATCAAAGAACCAGAAGCAAAATACCATACAGTAGTTGAAGGTGATTGGTTGTCAAAAATTGCAAAGACATATTATGGAGATGCCAATAAATTTAATGTGATTTTTGAGGCAAACAAACCGATGCTTTCCGATCCAGACAAAATATATCCCGGTCAAGTTTTGAGAATACCAAATTTGTAATTAATATTAATAAAAAAAGGGCTTCAAAAATTCGAAGCCCTTTTCTATAAAATATAGTACCATTAAACCATTTTAGTCATTCAACATTTTCCATAATTTATCTTTCAATTCTGTCAATCCTTGTTGGGCAACAGATGAGATAAACATATAGGGAATACCTTTAAAAGCCACATCTAATTCTGATTTCAGTTCTACTTTCAATTCATCATCCAGCATATCACATTTAGAAATAACAACCATACGCTCTTTATCGAGCATTTCAGGATTGTATTTAGTCAATTCATTTACTAAAATATCATATTCTGCTTTAATGTCTGGTGCGTCAACTGGAACTAAAAACAACAAAGTTGAATTACGTTCAATGTGACGTAGGAAATAATGTCCAAGACCTTTTCCTTCGGCAGCGCCTTCAATAATTCCAGGAATATCGGCGATTACAAAAGACTGAAAATCGCGGTACGCTACAATCCCAAGATTAGGTTTCAAGGTTGTAAATGGATAATCAGCAATTTTTGGCTTAGCAGAAGTCAACACAGATAATAAAGTTGATTTCCCAGCATTAGGAAAACCTACCAAACCTACGTCAGCTAGCACTTTTAGCTCCAATATCACGTCCATTTCTGCACCTGGTAATCCAGGTTGAGAGTATCTAGGCGTTTGGTTTGTAGAACTTCTAAAATGCCAGTTTCCTAAACCTCCCTTTCCTCCTCTTGAAAGTATTTGTTTTTCACCATCTTCGGTGATTTCAAATAATATTTCTCCAGTTTCTTTATCTTTTACAACTGTTCCTAACGGAACTTCGATGTATTTATCATCACCATCGGCACCTGTACTTCTGTCTCCACTTCCATCGCCTCCGTTACCAGCTTTTATATGACGCGCAAATTTTAGGTGAAACAATGTCCAAAGACCTTTGTTTCCCACTAAAAAAACATGACCTCCACGTCCACCATCTCCACCATCCGGACCTCCTTTTTCAATAAATTTTTCTCTATGCAAATGCGTAGATCCTTTTCCTCCTTTTCCAGAAGAAACATATATTTTAACGTAATCTACAAAATTCCCTTCAGTCATCTTTTCTAATATTCAATTTTCAACTACAACATTCAAAACTCATTTTGAGCTCCTTAATCCTGTAAACTATTTTTACATTTGTAATGCTTTCACCATTACTTTATCAATCTTCACGCCATCCATATCGATCACTTCCAACTCAAATTTTTGCCAAATCAGCTTTTCGCCTTGTTTTGGAATATGAGAAAGTTCCGTCATTATTAAACCGCTTACCGTTGTCACTTCATAATCACTTATCAATTCATCTAACTCAAAATATGTCAAGAAATCATGTAATGAATAGTGCCCATCTACTAACCAAGTGCCATCTTCTCTCTCAACTAATTGAAAGTCATCTTTATAAAAGTCCGAAGCATCCCCTACCAAAGCTTCCAGGATATCATTCAAAGTAATTACACCTTGAAAAACACCATATTCATCTGAGACAAATGCATAATGAATCCCTGTTTTCTTGAAGTTTTCAAGAGCGATATAAGCAGTTGTTTGCTCCATCATAAAAGGCGCTTCCGTCATTATATCTGCCAAATTGAAATTCTCATTTTCAAAATGGGCGAAAATATTTTTTAGGTTTACCACTCCAACAATATCATCGTAATTATCTCCATAAACCGGATAAATGGAATGTAGCTCTTTTAGCATAAATTCTTTAACCTGATTCTTATCAGAATGCAATGGTAAAAATACCACCGATTTTCTATGAGTCATTAAAGAATTAATTTTTCTATCGCCAATATGAAAAACACGCTCTACAATATCTTGCTCTATTTCCTGTACTTCCCCGCCTTCAGTACCTTCTTTGATAATAGCCTTTATTTCTTCCTCGGTTACTTTTCCGTCTGCTGTGGGTTTTATTTTTAGAACATTTAATAAAAATTCCGTTGAATGTGTCAACAACCAAATAAATGGTGCGGTGACAATCGAAACGATTTTCATAGGTAACGCCACAGCTTTAGCAATGGCTTCCGGATGATTTAAACCTATTCTTTTAGGCAACAATTCCCCTAAAACTAATGAGAAAAAAGTTAAAATCACAACTACAATTCCTACCGCTACAGTATGCGCATAAGGAGTTAGTATTTCAAATCCTTTTACAAAATTTTCTACATTTATTGTTATTTTATCACCGCTATATATACCCGTAAGAATTCCTATTAGGGTTATTCCTATTTGTACAGTTGATAAAAATTTATTTGGTGAATTGGCCAAATCCAATGCGATTTTCGCACTTTTATTTCCTTTTTTGGCAGCAGTTTCTAATCTATTCTTTCTCGCCGAAATCAATGCGATTTCAGACATGGAGAAAACTCCGTTTAACAGTATTAGAAAAAATATTATTAGTATTTCCATGTTTTTTTTTAGCCCAGATGGTAGTGAAAAGCCCGCAGCCTATATAACTTATTTTTCTTGACAGAAAAGAGCGACCAGAGGAAGCACCTTTTATGGCTTAGAAAAATAGTTTTTTAAGCGAGTCCCGAAAATTATCGGGATTGTAACGTACAACTGGAAATTGCTCCTATAAATTATCAATAACGGCACTTAACCGTTCAGTGATTTCTTGAATAGTTCCTATTCCGTTGACGGTGTGAAACTTTCCTTGTTGTTCATAATACCCCATTAAAGGAGCCGTTTTTTCATTGTATTCCTGGTAACGATTTCTTATTTTATCTTCATCTTGATCGTCTATTCTACCACTTGTTTTTCCTCTTTCCAATAATCTTTGGATTAAGATTTCATCATCGGCTTCGAGTGCTACTGTTGCAGCAACTTTAGATCCAATTGTAGTAAGAAACGCATCTAAGTCTTCGGCTTGTGAAATTGTTCTTGGGTAACCGTCAAATAAAATTCCATTTGTATCTGGATGTTTATTTACCTCATCAATAAGCATTTTAGTAGTCAATTCATCAGGCACTAAATCGCCCGAATCCATGTAGACTCTTGCTTGCTTCCCTAATTCAGTATCGTTTTTCAAATTAAAACGAAATACATCACCAGTGGATATGTGCGTTAATTTGTATTTCTCTTTTAAAAACTCTGCTTGAGTTCCTTTTCCTGCTCCTGGCTTTCCAAATAAAACAATGTTGATCATAATGTTGTTGGGTAGTTATTCTTTTAGTTTATATACTTCGGGTAAATTTCTTCCTAATCCATTATAGTCCAAACCATAACCAACAATAAATTTATTTGGAATTCTAATTCCAACGTAATCTATCTTGACATCTTTTGTATATGCTTCTGGTTTAAAAAAAAGTGTTGCTATTTTAAAATGTTTTACATTTTGTTTTTTGAACAATTCTTTCAATTCAACTACTGTATTTCCAGTGTCTACAATATCTTCGATAATTACGACAGTGCGTCCGGTCAAATCTTGGTTCAATCCTATCAATTGTTTCACCTCTTCAGTTGACGAAGTCCCTTCATAGGAAGCCATTTTTATGAAAGATACTTCACATGGTTTTTTATACAATTTCATGAAATCAGAAACGACCATGAAAGCGCCATTCAAAACGCCAACAAACACCGGCGTTTCATCAAAAAAATCATCTTCTATTTGAGCAACCATTTTTGCTATTGCAAACTCAATTTCTTTAGCGGAAATAAACGGAACAAATTGTTTATCGTGAAGTTGTATCATTATTATCCTATTTAAAATAATGTGCAAAGATACAGAATTCGGATTTGACAATTGCTAATTGGACATTAATTTGTAATTAGCTTATTGAATGCACAAATTATCTTAATAACGCAATTATAAAATCTGTATCCGAAACCCTAAAAAAAACATATAATCTACTAAAAAACAATCAGTTAGACGACTATTACAATCTGTTAATCGAAAAAATAGTGTATCAAATTTATTTATTCCTAACTTTAAGTATAGGATAATGAAAATCGTATAATTATGGCTTCACTAAATCCAAATACCACAGTTTTAGGTGTAAAAAACGCTAAACATTTGTTGCGAAGAGCAACTTTTGTTTACACCAAGGCCTTGATAGACCAATATTCAAAGCTCGCCCCCAGCCAAGCGCTAGATCTATTATTGGTTGATAAACCCCTCGCGTTAAACCTACCGTATGACCCTTTGCCAACCACTGCTCCAGATGGTTTTTGGACCGAATCCGCAAATTTACCGACCTCAATTGCTAACCAATATGGTAAAGGTGTACTTGTAGCTGGTTGGTGGTGGTATAATGCCATAAATACTCCCACATTAAAATTTAAACTTTCTCATTTTCTATCTACCCGTTTTACAGTAATAAAAAACGAACAGGTTTTTGGATCTTCCACCGAATTCTACGATTACATCCGATTGCTTTTATTTTATTCCTATGGGAATTATAAAAAGTTAGCAAAAAAGATGACACTCAATAATTCTATGCTTTGTTTTTTGAATAATACTTCAAATGTGAAAAGTTCTCCAAATGAAAATTATGCCCGCGAGTTTCTAGAATTATTCACTATTGGGAAAGGAGCACAAGTTACACCCGGAAATTACACGAATTATACCGAATCAGATATTGTGCAGACAGCAAGAATATTAACGGGATTCAAAAGAAAATCCGACAGATCTCTAATTGATTCTGAAACTGGAATTCCAAAAGGGTACAATCAATTCTCAGATCACAATACCAGTCCTAAAACATTTAGTAGTGCTTTTAACAACAAAATAATTACTTCTTCAAGTGATGCTTCTTCGATGGATACCGAATTAGACAATTACATTGAGATGGTTTTTGACCAATCGGCTACAGCAAAAAATATTTGCAGAAAATTATATACTTATTTCGTTAAAAGCAACATTTCGTCAGAAGTAGAAAACGACATTATAAATCCATTAGCACAAGACCTTTACAACAATGGATATGAAATTGTTCCAATTATTAGAAAATTATTAGAAAGCCAACATTTTTACGATTTAGATGATAGTATCACAACTGATGAAATTATAGGTGGAATAATAAAATCTCCCCTTCAGCAATTATCAGAAATATGCACGTATTTAAAAGCCGCAATTCCAGATCCTACTTCGAATCCATTAAATTTCTATAATGTTTTTTGGTGGTATTTCGTCAACAATACCTTTTTTGTGCGTTCCAATATGATTCTATTTGAACCTGAAAATGTTGCCGGACATGCTGCCTATTATCAAGCTCCTGCTTTTGATAAAACTTGGATTTCATCTTCAACCTTAATTGCAAAATACAGATTAGGAGAATCTTTACTCGACGGAGTAAATAGGATCAGTGGTAATAGTAATATTGCTGTTAAAATAAACATTTCAGATGTCTTAAAAAACACTGGAATCGTATCAAATCCTTCGAACCCTCTTACATTAACTTCCGAACTGTGCAACGCACTTTTCGCCCAAGAAACAGACAGTGATCGTATTAACTACTTTATGAATTCTTTCCTCCTGCAAGGTCTATCTAATTATTATTGGACTGAAGCGTGGAATAACTTTATTAGCACCAATAATAACTCAGTAGTCGAGTCTCGATTAAAGCTGTTAGTAACCAAAATATTAAGAGCCCCCGAATCTCAAATGTTTTAGTATTATTTAAAAAATTTATTATTATCCAAAATATTTAAGAGAATTTAAACCTTAAATACATTTGGTATTACCCAACAATTCATATAGCGTACAAGATATTAGGAGACCCCAAATCTCGACTGTTTTAGTTTAATTCATTTAATTCCAAAAACAACAAATATCATGAAAAGAAGAAATTTTATTAAACTAACTTCAACTGCTAGCGTACTTTCATTGTTACCCACAGAAGTGTTTGCTCTTTTCAAATCAGCAGGTATGACATCCTGCCCTGATCCCAGCTCAAAAAAAATAGTTTTAATTCAATTAGCTGGGGCTAATGATGGACTAAACACCATTGTACCCATCAATCAGTATGATACTTATGCGACGTTGCGTCCTAACATTAAACTTAATAACGTTGGAATGACAAATGGCATCATTAATCTTGATTCAACTTTGGCATTAACCGATCAAGTAGGATTACACCCTTCCCTTATAGGATTCAAAAGCTTATATGACAAAGGATTTATGAGAATCATTCAAGGCGTTGGCTATCCTGCCCAAGACAAATCTCATTTCAAATCAACTGATTTATGGTTGACAGGAGGAGATGGCACCATGGCTAACAATAATTTAGATAGCGGATGGACGGGACGTTTTCTTGAGAATTACTATGCTGAATTTTTAAATTCAAATTTCCCTTTAGGAATTCAACTTGGCAGTAGCGATAATTCATTAGGTTTTCATGGAGAAGTCGAACATGGTATGTCTTTAAACATTAGTGGACAGGATTTATCTGGATTTTATTCTGTGGTGAATGGTTTAGGCGGTCAACCGCCAGCAAACATACCCGATTCCGAATATGGAGGATTAATTCAATATATCATTAACAATGATGCTTCTACAAATGCTTATGCGCAGACTATTTCCAGCTCCTTTAATTCAGGCTCTAATTCATTAACATATCCTAACACTAGCTTATCCAATCAGTTAAAAACAGTCGCACGATTTATTTCAGGTGGCCTTCAGACCAAAGTCTATTTAGTTAAAGTTGGCGGATTTGACACTCATGACATGCAAGTAGCTGCAAATAATACTACTCATCTAGGCAATCATGCCACTCTTTTGACTCAAATTTCAGAGGCAATTAACACTTTCATCACGGACTTGAATAATCAGAACATGGCCAATGATGTTGTAGCAGTTACCTTTTCAGAATTTGGGAGAAAAGCGGGAGAAAATGCAAGCTTAGGCACGGATCACGGAGAAATTGCCCCGATGTTTGTTTTTGGGAGCGCCATAAATCCTGGAATCTCCGGGACAAATATTAATTTATCTGAAGCCGTTTTGGCAAATAACTATCAAGTTCGAACCGTTCAGCATGACAACAGAAGAGTTTTTAGTACAATTCTTCAAGATTGGTTTGGAGCAAGCAACCAAACATTAGATTTGACTTTTTACAATCAAACCACTAATACCGGCTTTTCAAATAATAAAATAGCGGATTTAATCAAAACTCAAAATATAGTTAATTCAACCTGTTATACTGACAAGTTACTTTCTGTCAACGAATTCAAAAATACCTATGAAGTTATCGTTTATCCAAATCCAACTTCGGAACTGATTACCATTAATTCGCCAAACAACAATGATATTTATTCGGTTTCTATTTACTCAATAGACGGAAAATTTATTGGAAAATATAAAAATCCTTTAAACGGCAGTCAGCTTTCAATCAATGTTGAAAATCTATCGACAGGATTTTATAATTTAAAAATCGAGACCACCAACGGGAATTTTTCCAAAAAAGTAATTGTGAGAAGATAATATTCGAAATACTGAAATACTTATCCGACCATTTTACAACTCGTATTTTTTTATTATTACTCATTTAAAAGTATCTTTGTAAAATCAATTTTACAGATAAATTTCAATACAACGATGAATTATTTTTCTTCTGATTTTAAACTTGGAATTCTCGGTGGCGGACAACTCGGCAAAATGCTGTTATCTGACACCCGAAAATTCGATATACAAACTTATGTACTTGATCCAAGTGATGAAGCACCTTGCAAAATAGCCTGTGACCAATTTTTCAAAGGCGACTTAATGAATTTTGAAACCGTTTACAATTTTGGAAAACTAGTTGATGTTTTAACCTTTGAAATCGAACTGGTTAATCTTGAAGCTTTAGTAAAACTAGAAGACGAAGGATTGAAAGTTTATCCTTCACCTAAAACACTAAAACGTATCCAAAATAAAGGAATTCAGAAAGATTTTTATACTGAACACGCTATTCCTACAGCAAGTTACAAACGCTTTGGTAATTTAAAAAGTTTGATAATTGAAATTCTTGATTCCAAAATAAAATTACCATTTATATGGAAATGTACGGAATTTGGTTACGACGGAAATGGCGTTAAAGTAATTAGACAAATCTCGGATTTAGACAATTTAGCTAATGTAGAATGTATTGCTGAAGAAATGGTTCCGTTTAAAAATGAGTTGGCAGTAATCGTTTGTCGCAATCCATCAGGCGACATAAAAACATATCCTGTGGTTGAAATGGAATTCCATCCAGAAGCAAATCAGGTAGAATATGTTATTTGTCCTGCTCGAATCGATGATACAGTTGCCGAAAAAGCGAGAGCAATTGCCTTGAATGTTTCTGAAAAATTCAATCATGTTGGACTTTTGGCAGTGGAAATGTTCCAAACAGAAGATGACGAGATTCTTGTAAACGAAGTTGCTCCTCGCCCACACAATTCAGGTCATTATTCGATTGAAGCCAGCTATACTTCACAATTCGAAAATCATTTGAGAGCAATTCTTAACTTACCCTTAGGAAATACCGATAGCAAAGTAGCTGGAATTATGGTGAATCTAGTTGGTGCTGAAGGATTTTCAGGAGACGTAGTTTATGAAAATATCGAAAAAATATTAGGATGGAATGGTGTCACACCACATATTTACGGAAAAAAACAAACTCGTCCTTTTAGAAAAATGGGACATGTAACTATAGTAAATGAGGACATAAAAGAAGCAAGACGTATTGCGCAAGATGTAAAGAATACGATAAGAGTAATCAGCGATAAATTGAATAATTAAAAGATTTAAGCGATTTAAAAATTGTGATACACTAAATAGAGTTTTAAATAATTTTTCAATCTTTGAATTTTTTACCCGAGCCCTAGGGCGAACGGACGTAGTAATCTTTAAATAAAAAATAATGAAAGTAGCCGTAATAATGGGAAGCATATCTGATATGCCGGTAATGCAGGAAGCAATAGACATCTTAAAAGCATTTGACATCGAAACAGAAGTTGATATCGTTTCAGCTCACAGAACTCCCGAAAAATTATTTGATTTCAGTAAAAACGCTCACACTCGTGGCATTTCGGTTATTATTGCTGGAGCTGGGGGTGCTGCACATCTACCTGGAATGGTTGCCTCCATGACTCCTCTTCCGGTAATTGGTGTTCCGGTAAAATCGAGTAATTCTATTGATGGCTGGGATAGTGTTTTATCCATTCTACAAATGCCTGGTGGTGTTCCTGTAGCAACAGTTGCGCTAAACGGAGCCAAGAATGCAGGTATTTTGGCGGCACAAATTATTGGTTGCCACAATAAAATTGTCTTAGACAGAATAATATCATATAAAACTGGATTAAAAGAAGCCGTGGATATTGCCTCTGAAAGTCTAAATAAATAATAAAAAGCTCCATGACGGAGCTTTTTATCTTTATTTTTATTCTAATTAATTCTTTAATCTTCTGTCAACACTTCTTCCAAAATTCCATCGAATTCTGAAGCAATTATATCATCTCTGTTTAACCAATATTCAGACGTGGTTACTGTAAAATCAACATTATTCGTTGTGGTTAAATCCCACAGAATGTCGTCAGCTTCCGGAAATGGAGCATTGTGATTCATCTGGTGATCAAACAATCTTTTTATAAGATTGCTGTCAGACAATCCGTTGCTTAACAATTTCAACACATCTTCCTTTGTTAACTCCTTCACAGTTTCTTCTTCTAAAGGAGCAAAACTACACTTTACAATTGTAGCTTTTGCATTTGGAAATTTACCGTTATATGCTTTGAAAAGCAATTGATTTACGTGAAACAATTTTGCATGTAGACCAATTTCCGGATATTCTTCACAAACTTTATCTAAAAACATGTCGTTAGAAATCTGTTGTATTTGCCCTTCATTTAATTGCTCTGCTAATTTATAAGTCAATACAATTACAGCGGCTTCTTTAGGCTCAAAATCGGTAATTGCCATTTCAAGCAATTCGCTTAAGCTTTCCTTATCAGCGCCAGCTGCATCTGGATAATCGAATTTTTCCAGCAACTGCACATAATCTTCATTAGTCCAATAGTCTTCAATTTGGTCCACACTAAAGGCATTTTTTATTGTAATATGATAGTTCATAACGTACTTAATTTAGTAACTTTTTTATAATTAGTCAGTTTGAGAACTAACATTTTTTTACAATGTAGGCGTTTTTAATCATAAGATCGACTGACGTTTTATAAATTTTAACAATAAATCAATCCTATTAGAAACTCCATTTTTTTTTAATAAATCCCTACATTTGTATATACAAAATTCGATATTTCACCAACAGAAAATTAATGACTCAACAATGAATATTCTCACTCAACATTTCAATACTAAATACGATACTGCGCCATTTTCCCAAATAAAACTTGACGATTACAAACCCTCTTTTATTGAAAATATTGCTTCCGCAAAAGCAGAAATCGATGCAATTATAAACAATGCAGAATTACCAACATTCGAAAACACTATAGAAAAATTGGATTTTTCCGGAAATGCGCTGGACCGATTATCGAGCATATTCTTCAATTTGAACTCGGCAGAAACCTCAGACGAAATGCAAAAAATCGCACAGGAAGTTTCACCGCTATTGACAGAATTTAGCAATGACATCACTTTGAACGCAGATTTATTCAAAAAGGTCAAATCAGTTTTTGAACAAAAAGACAGTCTAAATTTAACACCAGAACAAGCAACATTATTAGACAAAAAATTTAAAAATTTCTCTCGAAATGGAGCGCTACTTTCTGAAGATAAAAAAGTTCGCTTGCGCGAAATTGATACGGAATTAGCCAAACTGAAACTGACTTACGGTGAAAATGTTTTGGCTGAAACCAATAATTACGAATTAATTATTACAGACGAAGAAAATTTAAAAGGCCTACCGGAAGGAACTATTGAAGCCGCAAAATCATTGGCAAAATCAAAAGAAATAGAAGGTTGGATTTTTACGTTGGATTTCCCAAGTTATATTCCGTTCGTAACTTATGCTGATAACAGGGAACTACGAAAAGAAATTGCCATAGCAGCAGGAAAGAAAGGATTTCACAATAACGAATTCGACAATCAGGAAAACGTACTCAAAATTGCCAAATTACGTCATGAAAGAGCTAATTTACTGGGTTATCAAACACATTCCCATTTTGTTTTGGAAGAAAGAATGGCACAAAATCCAGACAAAGTAAAATCCTTTTTGGATGATTTATTAGTTAAAGCAAAACCCGCTGCCGAAAGAGAATTTGCTGAGCTTACCGCTTTCGCCAAAGCATTGGACGGCATTGATCATTTAGAAAAATGGGATGGCGCTTACTATTCAGAAAAATTGAAACAGAAATTATTCAATTTGGATGATGAAAAATTAAAACCTTATTTTCAACTAGAAAAAGTACTGCAAGGCGCATTCACGATTGCTCAAAAATTATACGGAATCACTTTTACTGAAATTTTCGACATCGATAAATACCACAATGAAGTGACCACTTACGAAGTGAAAGATGAAAAGAATGAACTGGTTGCCATTTTTTATGCTGATTTTTTTCCAAGAAAAGGCAAACGAAATGGCGCGTGGATGACTTCTTTTAAATCACAATACATTAAAGACAGAAAAAACGAAAGACCACATATTTCTAATGTTTGTAATTTTACAAAACCAACAGAAACCAAACCATCTTTATTGACATTTAATGAAGTAACGACTTTGTTTCATGAATTTGGCCACGGCTTACACGGCATGTTAGCCAATACAACATATCCTAGTTTGTCAGGGACTTCAGTTTATTGGGATTTTGTGGAATTGCCAAGCCAGATTATGGAAAACTGGTGTTACGAGCCGGAAGCTTTGGCTTTATTCGCCAATCATTATCAAACGGGAGAAATTATACCGCAAGAATTCGTGGAAAAAATCAAGGAAAGCTCAAGCTTCCAAGAAGGAATGGCAACCTTACGCCAAATTAGTTTTGGATTATTGGACATGGCCTTTCACAGTAACAATCCTAATGGAATTACCACTGTAAAAACGTTTGAAAAAGCAGCTATGGAAAACACCATTCTATATCCTGATGTAGCCGAAAATTGCATGAGTGTTTCGTTTTCCCATATTTTTCAAGGCGGATATTCGTCTGGATATTATAGTTACAAATGGGCTGAAGTACTCGATGCAGATGCTTTTGCATATTTCCAAGAAAAAGGAATTTTTAATAAAGAAGTGGCAACAAAATTTAAAGACAATATACTTTCCAAAGGTGGCACGGAACAACCAATGACTTTATACAAACGCTTTAGAGGGCAAGAACCTTCTCCAGACGCTTTGCTGAAAAGATCAGGATTGGTTTAGATTTCAGATATAAAACCGAAGTAGTCCTGCTTCGGTTTTATTATTTCAAAAACTCCCTGAAATTCTCTTTACTTACCACTAAAAAACTGGGCTGATAAGCCTCTTGAAATGATTTAGGCAACTTGATTTTTTTATTCGAAGACCATTTAAATTCAAAAGCACTAATCACATCAGCATTCGTTTCGATGTAATCTATTTCCTGTTGCTGCGTTGTTCTCCAAAAATACGGCTTCGCCAAACTATCCGTATAGGAAAGCATTTTTATTCGTTCAGAAACTAGAAAATTTTCCCAAAGCGCTCCTTTGTCTTGACGAAATTCTAAAGTATTAAAATTACCAATTAACATATTGCGAACTCCATTGTCATAGAAATAAATTTTTCTGTTGGCTTTGATTTCGTTTCGAATGTTTTTACTAAAACTATTCAATCTAAAAATTACGAAAGCTTTCTCCAATACATCAATATAAGTACTCACCGTGTTTTTATCTACACCCACTAATTGCGCAATTTCATTGTAACTCACTTCGCTACCCACTTGCAATGCCAAAGCCTGAAGAATCTTCTCTAAAACCTCTGATTTCCGGATACCCGCCAAACTCAAAACATCTTTGTACAAATAACTGGAAACCAAATTTTTTAAAATCTCGTATTCATTACCAAAATTATTGATCACATCCGGATACATTCCATAAAGTAAACGCAACTCTAATTGCTGTTGCGCTTTGATGTAACCCACATTACTTTCAAATTCATTCCATGAAATAGCATACAAATGGTATTCAAATTTTCGGCCCGTCAAAGGTTCTTGGGTGACATGATTGATATCAAAAGCCGAAGAACCGCTAACGATCACCTGTACGTCTTTGATTTGATCAACAATAATTTTTAATTTCAATCCAATATTTGGAATTCGCTGTACCTCATCTATAAAAACGTATTTATAATTTCCTATAATATTTTTTAAGGTTTCTGTATTTGCACTTGCCAAAGTATCCGACACGACGGCATCATCGCCATCAAGAAATAGAAACGGAATATCCTTCAATAAGGAATTGATTAATGTCGTTTTACCCACTTGGCGCGGTCCTATCAAGACAATAACTTTTCCTTTATTTATATTTTTTTGAACAACTGAAGTTAAATCTCTTATAATCATAGCAATAAACTTTAAACAAATATACTACAATAAAATCCTATTCACCAAATTTATATTGTTTTTGGTGAACGTATTCACCAAATTTGTATATTTTTTGGTGAACGTATTCACCAATATCAATATTTTTAAAACAATAGAAGCAACAACCACCAGACAATAGGCACGCTTTCTACCCAAAAAGAAGTATAATATTTCGAACGTTTTTCATTGGAGAAAAGCAGAAATAGAGAAATCATAATCACCAATATCAGGTTGACAACTAATTGATTTTCATCAAAATTACTTTTAAAAAATTCCAGAAAATAAAACGGAATCAAAAGTAACATTCCTAATATTTTTGTGCGCTTCACTCCTATTTGTTGTGGTACGGTTTGCAAATGCGGATCATCATTTGCCAAATCAATGATTTCAAAAATAAGGACCAACACAAAAATAAGAATGAACCTTTGAATACATTTAAGGTAAAAATCTGAAGTAATGGCAATTTCAGCATTCAAAACAGGCAAACCTAAAGTCACACCCACCCAACACAAAGCCACAATATAAATTTTCACACCAGCCCAGTTTCTGGCATTCCTCTTATTTGGAAAAAACGGAAGCGTATACAATAAAGTGATACTCAAAAAAGCAATTGCAACAATTTGAGTAATGCGATGCAACTGAAAAAAATAATAGCCCACCATTATAAGAGAACAAAAACTAAATAAAGCAATTATTTTTAATTCCTTTCGCATTTGCTGTTTTTTGGCTCTGGCCAATGCATCGTATTTCACAAAATTATATCCTACGATTGTTCCAAAAAAAACAAAATTAGCAATTGGTTCATCAAACGGAATGTTGAACATGTGTTGCGTCATCTTGACAAGAGAATAACACGATAAAGCAACATGAATGCTACTATTTACGTAAAAATTAAAAATTTGTTTAAATACCTTCATTAAACAAAATTAGTCAATTGTGAACAAATCTACCATTTAGTTGAAAAATCAATAAAATATGAATACCAAAATACGTTTTAAACTATTAATAATACTTATTTTTGCAGCACTAAAAAACAACACCTATATTTTTGTATGAAAACAGATGCTTTTGCTTTAAGACACATAGGCCCAAGAGAAAACGACCTACAACATATGTTGAAAACAATTGGCGCAGAAACGCTGGACCAATTGATTTTCGAAACTATTCCAAGCGACATTCGCTTGAAATCAGATTTAGATTTAGAACCTGCAATGACTGAATATGAATATTCAAATCATATTACTCAATTAGGAAATAAGAACAAAATGTTCCAATCCTACATTGGTTTAGGATACAACCAAGCGATTATTCCTGCAGTTATTCAAAGAAATGTTTTTGAAAACCCAGGATGGTACACTGCTTACACACCTTATCAAGCTGAAATTGCTCAAGGTCGTTTAGAAGCGATTTTGAATTTCCAAACCATGGTTATCGAATTAACAGGAATGGAAATTGCCAATGCTTCTCTTCTTGACGAAAGTACAGCAGCGGCAGAAGCTATGGCATTACTATTTGATGTAAGAACTCGTGATCAAAAGAAAGCTAACGTTTGTAAATTTTTCGTTTCAGAAGAAATTTTACCCCAAACATTATCGGTTTTACAAACGCGTTCTACTCCTATCGGTGTTGAATTAGTTATTGGAAACCATGAAGAATTTGATTTTTCAACTGAATTTTTCGGAGCCATTCTTCAATATCCAGGTAAATTTGGACAAGTTCATGACTATGCTGGTTTCATTGCTAAAGCAAAAGAAAATGAAATAAAAGTGGCTGTTGCTGCTGATATATTAAGTTTAACTAAACTGACTCCTCCAGGAGAGATCGGTGCTGCAGTAGTTTTAGGAACAACACAACGTTTCGGAATTCCGTTAGGTTACGGAGGTCCACATGCCGCTTATTTTGCTACAAAAGATGAGTACAAAAGAAGCATGCCAGGAAGAATCATCGGTGTAACTGTTGATACAAACGGAAATCGTGCACTTCGTATGGCATTGCAAACACGTGAACAACACATTAAACGTGATAAGGCGACTTCAAATATTTGTACTGCTCAGGTTCTATTATCTGTTATGGCTGGAATGTATGCGGTTTATCATGGTCCAAAAGGATTGCAGTATATCGCTGACAAGGTTCATGCTTTAGCAGCGACTTTGGCAAACGCATTAGAAAATTTAGGCTTACAGCAAACGAATACAGCATTCTTTGACACCATCGTTGTAAAAGCTGATGCTAAAAAAGTGAAAGAAATTGCAGAACAAAACGAAGTAAACTTTTATTACATCGACGAAAATACGGTTTCTATTTCTTTGAATGAAACAACAAGTATTGCTGATTTAAATAAAATCATTGGTGTTTTCGCTTCCGCAAAAGGGACTCAGGCAACTACAATTGACAGTTTAACAGAAACCAATCATTTTCCAGAAAACATAAACAGAACATCGACTTTTTTACAACACGATGTTTTCAACAAATACCATTCTGAAACCGCTTTGATGCGTTACATCAAAATGTTAGAAAGAAAAGATCTGGCTTTGAATCACTCTATGATTTCATTGGGATCTTGTACCATGAAATTGAATGCTGCATCAGAAATGTTGCCTTTGAGCAATGCACAATGGAATAACATTCACCCATTCGCACCATTGGATCAAGCGCAAGGATATCAAGAAATGCTTTCAAAACTAGAACAACAATTGAATGTTATTACTGGTTTTGCAGGAACAACATTACAACCTAACTCAGGTGCTCAAGGAGAATATGCAGGATTAATGGTGATTCGCGCGTACCACCAGTCAAGAGGTGATCATCATAGAAATATTGCTTTGATTCCATCATCTGCTCACGGAACAAATCCGGCTTCGGCAGCGATGGCAGGAATGAAAGTAATTGTTACCAAAACATTGGAAAACGGAAATATCGACGTGGAAGATTTACGTGAAAAAGCAATTCTTCACGCAGCTAATCTTTCTTGTTTGATGGTAACTTATCCATCGACTCATGGTGTTTTCGAAAGCGCTATCAAAGAAATTACACAATTGATTCACGATAACGGTGGACAAGTATATATGGATGGTGCCAATATGAATGCACAAGTAGGATTAACAAATCCAGCAACTATTGGTGCTGACGTTTGTCACTTGAACTTACACAAAACATTCGCCATTCCTCACGGTGGTGGTGGACCTGGTGTTGGCCCAATATGCGTGGCGAAACAATTAGTCCCGTTTTTACCAACCAATCCAGTAATTGCGACTGGTGGAGATAAAGCCATAACAGCAATTTCGGCTGCACCATGGGGTTCTGCTTTAGTTTGTTTAATTTCTTACGGTTACATCTGTATGTTAGGTGCTGAAGGGTTGAAACAATCTACTGAATATGCAATCTTAAATGCGAATTACATTAAAGAAAAACTAAACGGTCATTACGATACTTTGTATTCAGGTGAAATGGGTCGCGCGGCTCACGAAATGATTTTAGAATGTCGTCCTTTCAAACAAAAAGGAATTGAAGTTACTGATATTGCAAAACGATTAATGGATTACGGTTTTCACGCTCCAACAGTTTCTTTCCCAGTTGCCGGAACATTAATGATTGAACCAACCGAAAGTGAAAACCTAGAAGAATTAGATCGTTTTTGTGATGCTATGATTTCAATTAGAAAAGAAATTGAAGCAAGCAGTGCCGATGACCATAACAATGTTTTGAAAAATTCCCCACATACTTTAGCAATGCTAACTACTGATGTTTGGAATTTCCCATATACCAGAGAAGAAGCTGCTTTCCCATTAGATTATATTGCCGAAAACAAATTTTGGCCTACCGTTCGCAGAGCAGATGACGCTTATGGCGATAGAAATTTAGTTTGTAGTTGCGCTCCAATTGAAGCCTACATGGAAAGTTAAAATACAAGTTAAAATGTCTCGAGAAATCGGGACATTTTTTTTTATACTTTGTTTAGAAAAAACTTTATTTTCGCCTAATCAAAATTCCACAGAGTCTTCCAATAATTTCTTGAGACAATTAGGAAAGATTCATTTATCATTAAATTAAAAAATAGGCGTTTTTTCCATTTACAGGAATTACTACGATAAAATCGCATCTAAATTTGCAATTCATAATAAAATATTTAATATTTTCGCTTAAAACTTACTATTTGATAATTATATGCATGCATAGTAAATATTATAAGAGTAATAATTTTTTTATGTTTAAATTAGCATAAATTTTGGAAACAAACTCAATGAAAATAAAAATAACCGGAATAGGAAGTTATATTCCAGAGAAAAAAATAAGTAATACAGACTTCGGCAATCATGTGTTTTTGAATGAAGATGGAACCGCATTTGGCTATCCTAATCAAGTTGTCATCAATAAATTTAAAGGAATAACCGGAATCGAACATAGGCGATATGCTGAAGATCATTTAACCTCATCTGATCTCGCATTTTTTGCTTCAAAAAAAGCAATAGAAAATGCCAACATAGATCCAGAAACGATTGATTATATCATTTTTGCACATAATTTTGGTGATGTAAAACATGGAGCAGTCCAATCAGATATGCTACCTAGTTTAGCCACACGCGTCAAACATAAATTACAGATAAAAAACCCAAATTGCGTTGCTTACGATATCCTTTTTGGATGTCCAGGTTGGATTGAAGGTGTGCTTCAAGCAAATGCATTTATCAAATCAGGTATGGCCAAGCGTTGTTTGGTTATTGGTTCTGAGACTTTATCAAGAGTCGTTGACAAGCACGATAGAGATTCTATGATTTACTCTGATGGCGCTGGCGCTTCAATAATAGAAGCTTCTGATGATCAAACCGGTATGCTATCCTACGAAAGTGGTACGTACGCTAACGACGAAGCCAATTATTTGTTTTTTGGAAAATCATACAATCCGGATTTAGACCCAGATATTCGATACATAAAAATGTACGGACGCAAAATTTACGAATTCGCATTAAATACAGTACCGGCAGCAATGAAGAGTTGTTTAGATAAAAGCGGTATTGGGATTGACGATGTTAAAAAAATTCTTATCCATCAGGCCAACGAAAAAATGGACGAAGCAATCATTCAACGTTTTTATAAATTGCATGACAGACCAGTTCCTCAAGACATCATGCCTATGAGCATACATGAACTGGGAAACAGCAGTGTTGCTACCGTTCCCACCCTTTTCGACTTGTTAATTCGGGGAGAAATTGAAAACCAATCTATACAAAAAGGCGATATTCTACTTTTTGCATCCGTTGGAGCAGGGATGAATGTTAATGCATTTGTTTATAGATATTAATCATTGCGAGGAACGCGGCAATCAGGAGCTAATCCAGCTATTCACTTCAAGTCCACACTTAAAAAATGTGTTTTTCCAAACCTTAAAAAGAGCTTCTTTTAGTCGCTTTTTTAAGCTAATAAAAACTACATCTTTTAAGTCGTGGGCTTTCCGCTATTATCTGGGCTAAAAATTCTGCAAATAAGAAACATATCTTTGTACCTTTGCGCCTTTGTTGTTAAAAAATAAAAAAATGTACGAAAAAACGTTTCCAAATAAAAGATTCAAACACACTTTAGAATTTTTAAAAAAACATATCTCTACAACTGATACCATTTTAGATTTAGGAGTTGAAAATCCATTTTCTAAAATTATGAAGGCAGAGGGCTTCACTGTTAAAAATACTACCGGAGAAGACTTAGATAACAATCAAGAAGTATTTCAATCAGAAAAAACAGCTGCTGTTACTGCTTTCGAAATTTTCGAACATTTACTCAATCCGTACACAATTTTAAAAGAAATACAATCAGATAAACTTTTTATCTCTATTCCTATGCGTTTGTGGTTTTCACCTGCTTATCGCAGCAAAACGGATATGTGGGACAGGCATTATCATGAATTTGAAGATTGGCAACTCGATTGGCTTTTGGACAAAACAGGTTGGAAAATTATCGACAGAGAAAAATGGACTAATCCGGTTAAGAAGTTTGGTATTCGTCCCCTATTACGAAAATTTACTGACAGGTATTATATCGTTTACGCTGAAAAAATAAAATAATGAACTACTATATTGTTATTCCAGCTCATAACGAAGAAGCGTTTATTGCCTTGACACTACAATCATTGCTTTCTCAAACTATTCCACCAAAAAAAGTAGTAGTAGTTAATGACAATTCCACTGATAAAACTGCCGAAATAGTAATGGCTTTCGCCAAAGAAAATCCGTTTATTACCTTGGTAAATAAAACTTCTGAAGCGATTCATTTACCCGGAAGCAAAGTAATTCAAGCTTTTCATAAAGGTTTTGAAACCTTAGACGAAAATTATGATATCATAGTAAAGCTGGACGCTGACTTAATTTTACCGACTAATTATTTCGAGACTATTTTAAACATTTTCGAAAAAGATGCAACTATAGGAATGGCAGGTGGATTTGCCTACATTGAGAAAAACGGGCAATGGATTCTGGAAAATCTAACCGATAAAGATCATATTCGAGGTGCTTTTAAAGCCTATCGAAAAGCATGCTTTCAACAAATAGGAAACTTAAAACCGGCAATGGGCTGGGATACCGTTGATGAATTACTCTCAAAATTCTATGGATGGAAAGTAGTTACAGAGTCTTCATTAATCGTAAAACACCTAAAACCAACTGGAGCTAACTATAATAAGATAGCACGTTATAAACAAGGAGAAGCTTTTTACACATTGGGTTACGGGTTTTTAATCACTGCAATTGCCTCGGCAAAACTGGCAATGTTGAAAAAGAAGCCTTTGCTCTTTCTAGATTATTTAAAAGGGTTTACTAAAGCAAAATCAGCAAAAACACCTTTGTTAGTAACTCCAGAACAAGCAAAATTTATCAGAAACTATCGTTTGCAGAAAATGAAAGACAAACTTTTCTAACGAAACTATTAACTGACAACTTATAACTCCTAACTATTTTCGTAATTTAGCCAATATTTCAAAAACTATGATGCTCATTCGTTATTTATCACAAATTGGAAGATATTTTTTGATGTGGAAAGAAATTTTCAACAAACCAACTAAATGGTCTGTAATGAGAGGTCTTATCTTCAAGGAAATAGACGATTTAATTATTGGTTCTCTTGGAATTGTTGCTTTCATTTCCTTTTTTGTTGGAGGTGTTGTAGCCATTCAGACTGCTTTGAACTTAACCAATCCATTGATTCCAAAATATCTTATCGGATATGCCACAAGACAATCCGTTATTTTAGAGTTTGCCCCTACCTTTATTTCGATAATTATGGCTGGAAAAATGGGCTCCTTCATTACTTCCAGTATTGGAACCATGCGCGTTACGGAACAAATTGATGCATTAGAAGTAATGGGTGTAAACTCATTGAATTATTTAGTTTTTCCCAAATTAATTGCATTACTATTATACCCATTCTTGATAGGAATATCCATGTTTTTAGGTATCGTTGGCGGTTACATGGCCAGCGTTTATGGAGGATTTGGTGACAGCACTGATTTTGTCGATGGACTTCAACGTGATTTCATGCCATTCCACATTGCTTATGCTTTCATAAAAACTTTTATTTTCGGTTTACTTTTAGCAACAATTCCTTCATTCCATGGTTTTAATATGAAAGGTGGTGCACTTGAAGTTGGGAAAGCCAGCACGGTTGCATTTGTATGGACATCGGTAACTATTATTTTAGTGAATTATATTTTAACTCAATTACTATTAACCTAATGATAGAAGTAAAAAACATAGAAAAATCATTTGGCGGCGTTCCAGTTCTTAAGGGCATATGCACTGTTTTTGAAACTGGTAAAACAAATTTAATAATTGGGCAAAGTGGTTCTGGAAAAACAGTATTGTTAAAGAGTTTATTAGGAATTCACACCCCTGACTCCGGAACAATTTCTTTTGATGGCCGAATATATTCTGACTTAACTCTTGATGAAAAAAGAGATCTAAGAACTGAAATAGGTATGGTATTTCAAGGAAGTGCTTTGTTTGATTCGATGACTGTTGCTGAAAATGTGGGTTTCCCTTTAAAAATGTTTACCCAGGAGCGTGGAATAAAAATTCAGCAGAGAGTCGACTTAGTTCTAAAAAGAGTTGATCTAGAAGATGCTCATAATAAATTACCTTCTCAAATATCTGGTGGAATGCAAAAACGTGTTGCTATAGCACGAGCTATTGTAAACAATCCAAAATATCTCTTTTGTGACGAACCTAATTCCGGTTTAGACCCGAATACAGCAATATTGATAGATAATCTTATCAAAGAAATCACTGAAGAATACAATATTACTACGGTCATAAATACGCATGATATGAACTCAGTAATGGAAATTGGCGAGAAAATTTTATTTCTTGAAAATGGTCTAAAAGCCTGGGAAGGAACCAAAGAAGAAATTTTCAGAACTGACAATCAAGCGGTAGTTGACTTTGTTTATTCTTCTAATTTATTCAAAAAAGTCAGAGAAGCTTATTTGAAAGAATAAACAATTTCAAATTTAACTGGATTTCAACAATTCCACCTCAGCATTTGGATTAAAAAGATAGGTCTTGCCAGAGCTAACTTCTAGACATTCAAAACGCTTAGTTCTTACCGCTATTTTCTTAAATATTTTCCCGTTTTGGATTCGGAAAACACTGCCGTAAGGAATCTCAAACACATAATTTTTATCATTTTGCTGGTCAAATTGTTTCAATGCCAAGGCTAATGTGGCATCAGTATCGCTACTGGCGGTTGGATTTTTGAAATGTCTCGCTAACAAAGGCAATAAATGATTAGGGAAGATCTCCGGACGAATGTACGGAATCATTAACCTTTGGAAAGAATACTTCCATTCATTACCATGCGGTTTAATGTTTCTTCCAAACTTCTCAAAAGCCACCAAATGCGAAATTTCATGTATCAGCGTAATTAGAAACTTGTATTTATTCAGGTTTGAATTGACTGTTATTTCGTGTTTACCACTCAAGCCTTTTCGATAATCGCCATGACGTGTTTGTCTTTCATTTACAATCTTGAGATGCACTTGATTGGCAACAATAAGTTCAAAAACGGGTTTTACGGCATGTTCGGGTATATATCGTGAAAGTGTTTCGCTCATAACAATTAGGAATTATAAATATAAATTACGGATTCGTAGATGAAACCTGCAATACTTTCCCGTTGAAATATTTATTCCCAGTCAAAGTGAAATCATAAATATAATCGGCCATTTCACTTGCTGATATTGGTGCTTGATAACCTGGAAAAGCTTCTGCTAACATTTCCGTTTGAACAGAACCTAAGGCCAAAACATTGAAAGAAATTCCACGCTCTTTATACTCTTCGGCTAATAATTCAGATAAGGTAATTACCGCTCCTTTACTGGAACTATAAGCTGAAAGTCCTGCAAACTTTAAACTTCCTTGAATCCCACCCATAGAACTTATGGTAACCACATGACTTCCTTTTAACAAGTAGGGCAAACAAGTTCTTGTCAAATTTGCAACTCCAAAAACATTTACTTTATAAATACTTTCAAAATCTTCCTGAGTGGTTTCTGAAAATGATTTCAATAATAGACTGCCTGCATTATGAACAATCGCATCAATTTTTTTCCAAGAAGAAGAAAGAAAAGATTCTACTTTTTCTAAATCGGATTCACTTGATAAATCCACTGAAAGACAAGTGATGTTTTCGTTATCAATTAATTCTTGTGGTATTTTTCTGGAAATGGCTAAAACCTGATGTCCAGCATTAGCAAATTGCATTGCCAACTCAAATCCTATTCCCCTACTCGTACCTGTTACAATGATATTTTTCATATAGCAAAAATAAACAAAAACGTCAGTAAAACATCTTTTACACCACGGATTATTTCCGCGATATAATTTAGGATTCTTATAATTTCCCTTAAATTTGTTTTGAAAAATAATTGCATCTAAAACCATTGAAAATGATTGAGAACATACAATATGAAGTAGCGAAATTACATGACATCGATGGAATAGTAGCATTGCAAGAATTATATCTAGTTTCTAATCTTTCTGAAGAAGAAAAAGAATCAGGATTTGTTACTACTCGTTTCACCATAGAGCAACTAACCGAAATTATAGGACAAGAAGGATTATTTATTGCTAAAGACGATAACAACATCATCGCTTATATTTTTGGCGGGAGTTGGAACTTCTTCAATCAATGGCCAATTTTCACTCATATGACTGCACTATTTCCTAAACTTAGCTTTTTAGATTTTGATATAACAACAACTAACAGTTTTCAGTACGGACCTATTTGCATTGCTAAGGAATATCGCGGAAAAGGATTAATCAAATTATTTTTTGAATTCATGAGAATTCACATGGTTAAAAAATATCCTTTGAGTCTGACATTTATCAACAAAACCAATATTCCTTCAACAAAAGCCCATACCGAAAAATTAAAATGGAATATCATTTCCGATTTTCAATTCAACAATAACAACTATTTTGTTTTGGCGTACGATATGAGCCAACCCGTTTCCTAAGCAGATTTATTTAACCATAATAATTTCATGTGTTGGGGAACTAGCCATTTGCGTTACAGCTGGCAGTAATTCCTGAATGAATGAAGTCATGTGAGGAATATCCATGGCTTTAAACTCATCAGAAACATGGTGATAATATTGGAAATTTTCAAAATCGAAAGTACTTATTGACTGACAAGGAACCTTAAAAACCTCATAAAAAGAATAATTATCAGATCGATAAAACAATTGATATTCCGCTTCTTTTGGGAGGAAACCAATGGATTTTTTTCCAGTATATTCATTTATTTTACTGGCCATATTCGACTTATCAAAACCAGTAATATACGCAAGAAAATCTCGTTTCATTGGTACACCAATCATCTCGATATTAAATTGCGCATATAAATTAAAATTTTGCGCTTTTAGTTTTTTGGCCAAATGTTTCGAACCCAACAAACCTTTTTCCTCTCCTACGAAGAACACAAAAAGCACGCTTCTTTTATTCGATTTAGAAACACTGAAATATTTAGCCATTTCAGCCACAGCGGTTGTTCCAGACGCGTCATCATTGGCACCATTGTTAATGAAATCACCATTCACTCCTTTTTTATCAATTCCGATATGGTCGTAATGTCCGCTAATAATTATGAACTCCTTTTTTAGAATAGGATCTGTTCCTTCGACATAGCCAACAATATTATAGGCCGGGACTTTGTAATCCGTCAAAGTGTCGCGGTAACTTTTAAAATAAGGCTTTACATTATTGTTCTTGAAAAATTGTTCCAAATAATCTGCCGCTTTCTCCATTCCTTTAGTTCCGGTTTCTCTGCCTTCTAATTCATCGGAAGAAAGGTATTTCAAAGTTTCCGCAACTGCGGTTTCTTTGACCTTGTAATTTATTCCTAATGGAGTTTGTGATTTATTTTTTAAAGAATCAGACAGTATGGTTGAAGTTTGTTTACAACCAAAGAAAACGAAAGGAACTAATAGAAGTATTTTTTTCATAATTGGATATTTATGCTTTATTACATTTTAATGGAACTTTTAAATTCCAATATTATCTTTTATAATATTTTTTATAGACTTTATACATTTGAATAAAAGCTAAAACTATGAAAAATAAAGGAATAATAACTGACATTACATATTTAGAAAAAAAAGTAGTGTTTTGAGATAGCGTATTTAAAATTAAAACTAACGCTAACATTCCCAGAAATGTTCCTATCAAGGTTCCAGCAATGTAATAATATTTAAGTTTATTTTCGACTGCAATATAGTTCCCATTCATCAAATAAAGATTCCAACCCGTCCAAAAAGGCAATTGAAGAAAGTTAACGCAATTTAAAAGCAAACCAATAAGATAAGGTGAATAGGTAATATATTTTTCTAAATCATTATGATTTGCCGCTGATTGATTAGAATGAGCATAAAAAGAATAGCCCAGAATTAGCAAGAATATAATGGCAAAATAATCAACTGCTTTCATGAGTTTTTTATTATTTACCAATTTTTCAGCAAAAATTAAAGTAAAATAAATCACAAAAACCTCAACAGAAATCACCCCCAATAAATAGAAAATTAAGTCCTTAATTCCAAATTTCGAATAAATTTCAAAGCCAATAATGTTTAAATATCCAAGCGGTATAGAGCCGATAAAGCTCACTAAAAAACCAACAAAAATATTTTTTATTACTTTCATTTCATTAAAAATTTACAATCTTATTACTTTGCTCTATATGCAAACGATATTCTTGCATACCCACTTTGTGAGTCAAATATGGAATGCCATTTTTATGATTGTGAACACTAATTTCGAACATGTAAGTAATATGTCGTGCCAGTTCTTTCCACGCAAACAATAAAGAATGTTTTGGATCGTAAATATGAGTGGGTTCGCTAGCCGCTCCATTCAATTCAACAATAGAGAAGTTTTTTCCTTGTTCCAAGTCTTCTAAAGTAGCATACATCACATCCAATCTTCCAAAATAAAAACCCGGAATCTGCAAACACATTTCATTAATAATTTTTGTCAATTTTGGCGTTATCCAATGGCTTCCATCTATAAATTTTGCTCCACGTGCGTGATTCCCGTACGGGACCAGATTCAGTTTTTTATCTTTTGGAAGAATGTCAAGTAATTTTTTTCCGTATTCCTTTTTTAATACTTCCAATTGCAATTCGTATCGCGGATTTTCTTTGATTAGTTCTTCAATTGTAGAATTGCCATCTCCGGTAATAATTAGAAATTCTTTAGAAACTATCCCTGTAATTCTGCCCGATTTTTCATCAGGATAACGCACATAAAAAATGCCGATTTCGTTTTCGTAAGGAATCAAATCTTGGATAACATAATCAAAATTTGCTTTATGGGCATACAATTCCAAGTCCTGAATAGTATTGATTTTTTTAACTCCCGAACCACGTAAACCTATATCCGGTTTTGCAATCAACGGATATTTTATTCCTGAAAATTCCATGATTTTTAAAATGGTCTCTAGTGAAGTTCTTTCATTTATCAACTCTGTTTTTGGATAGAATTGTTGCGGAATCAAATCATAAATTGCTTTTTTGGATTCCATCATAAATCCCCCATTTTTAATAGTGGGATTAGAAGCATTAAAGAAAAAAATCGATTTTGCCTTAATAGAATAATAGGACCAAAGAAAGTAAATTGGAATGTAAACAATCTGGAAAGGCCAATATTCCCAGTGGGTAATTTTATGAAAGAGTAATTTTATTCGCCTATTCGCCATAACTTATGTCAATTTCCATTTTTTTAAATAGTAATAAAAGAGGTCGTATATTCTTTCTGATGAATTAAATCATAATGCAATATAGCAACTTTATTTTTTTCGATTATAGATTGAGTGATACTTAAGGTTTTCATTTCTTCATTTCGATTAATTACCAAACCGTTTTCCTGATTTTCTTCTTCAGTATAGCGATGAAAACCAAGGATTTCTTCTTCTGAAATCTGTGGATTTGTTTCCAAAAAAGTATAAAACCAGTTCGAACGTTTATCCCGAATTTCTTTCGGATATAAAGTCGAAGAAGACCAAACATGATTTTTATTTATGTCAAGTGATTTGGTTTCTTTTTGATTTCCATTCCAACGCAACTGAAAAAGTTCATTATTTTGAAATAAAATCAGCGTAAAGGGTTCGATATCTTCTAAATCAATTTCCTGCCAGAAATCCTTTGGTGAAGCACTACTTATAATATCCAAAACAATCAATCCCCGACTTTTTCGGTATGGAAGTTGAACCTTATGTTTTTCTTCGGCGCCGTTTAACAATACCAAAACAGTTCCGTCAGCATCTACCACAAACCAAGTTCCCCCAGCTTTTGGATCTTTTGGAAAAATGATATTTTTACCGTTAATGGTATAATCTTTTGGAGGAATTGCACTTGGACGTATTACTTTTTCATCTCGATTTGAGGTAATGATAATTTTACCGTTGACATTTACAAAACTTACTGTACACATTGTTTTCTATATTCGATTGTGGAACGGGCTACACCAAAATTTTCATCGACAATAATTGTTTCGTTTTGCAAAACGGCTACCTTTATTAACGCCTGATGATGAATACAGTGTTCTAAATTATAAAGCAATTCCCGGAAGTGATTACTATCAATACGGATTTCCTCACCATCAATAATTTGCTGCAGTTCTATTTTTTTATTTTGTTTTTCCAAAGAATCTTGGATAATTCTAATTTGACTTATTGCAAATTCAGTATCTGTTTGAATTGCAATATTTCTTTTTCGGTTATCATAGTTTACAATGCCTGCCTCATAATTCGCTTCAAGACATTGAAACATTTCTATAATATGCCTGGTATGTTCGCCTATAGTGGAATTACTTAGCGAAGCACAAGGATTATAATACTCTGAATTAGACAGCTGGTTAAGTAAACCGACCAGTCCGTTTAAGCTATTATTTATGGAAGGTATAAGCATATTAAAAATTTAATTTAAACAAATTTGGTATTTTACTCCTATTTTGATAAACTAAAATAGAACAACAAAGAAAGGTGATTATCGCTAGGGTGAAAAGTGTTCCACCATCGTTTTGCACTTCAATTCCTAAAACTAACAAATGTGACATAATTGCACCAATCATTACTCCAAGTCCAAGTAATGCACCAAGTAGAGTGGTTCTGGGTATTACTATTAAAATGGAAGCAATCAGTTCCGCAATACCGGAGCCTATACGACCGTAAGGTTCCATCCCTAAAGTTTTGAAAATATAAATACTTTCCGCTGCACCCGTAAATTTAAAATATAAGGTCTGCAATAAAATCACGGCAACAACAAGACGCAATAACCAAGTAAATAATGATGATTTCATACTACTAATTTATTGAATTATTTTTTTCCAATTTGCATCAGCCTTTGACTTTAAACCTAACTGATTTTTATTCCAACTTTTCAATGTGTTATTGAAATAAGCGTTATAAAACAGATATAATTTCCCTTCAATAATTTTGAACGTCTCTGGATTTATATCCACTTTTTCACCTGAATCTCCCATCGCAAAAGCACACCAACCCCCATATTGAGGCTCATAAGCTGATTGATTTTTTAAAAAAAACTCCTTATTTGCCGCCGAAGAAAAATTATAAATAACTCCTTCAAAGGTTGAAGTTAATTCTTTTTTTCCTTTCACCGCTTTTCCTTGTTTAAAATAAGCCACAGGATCATACCCCTTAATGGCGATATTTCTTTTTAAATTGAACTGTTTAATTCGTTTACTTTCGTTTTGAGAAAATCCTGTTAACGAAATAAAACTGATAAGCAGACAGATGATTTGTTTTTTCATTGTAATTGAATTTAAAGGGTTCTCTGAAATTTCTTTACCAAAGGTATTTAGAAACAGAAAAACCATTTGTCAGCTAGTTTACAATAGATACGAAATAGTTGTAATTACAGTTTTGTTACATCCAAAATAACGATTTCTTTTCGATTGTAAAGAAGTATTCCATTTGTTTCCATTTCATTCAGCAGTTGAGTAGCAGTTTGTCTTGATGTACAAATAATTTGAGCAATATCAGTTTGAGTTAGATAATTCTCGATAACCACTTCATTTTCCACTCGCTTTCCTTCTTTCTCTGCCCAATCTTTTAGAAACTGAAACAATCTAGTTTTAGCATCTTTTGAAATCAAATTAGAGTAACTGTTTTTGATGCGCTTCATCTTCAATCCTACAAATTTAGTATAGGACAAGGCCAAGCTAGGGTTTCGCAATAATAAATCTTCGAAATCAGATAGTAGAAAGCTACAAATTGCCACATCATCGGAAAGGACTTTAGCATATTCATTAGTCTGATCATCTGTTTCTAAAGTGAGTTCCCCAAATAAATCTCCTTTTTGAATAATATCTTTTATCGTTTCGTTTCCGTCTTCATCAACAGCTACGATTTTAATATTTCCTTTTTTAAGCAAAAAAATTCGAGGCACATCCGATGAGGAAAAATAAATGATCTCCCCCTTATTTGCTTTTTTAAAACCTGTAATAATACACAATTGTCTGATTTGTCCGAAACTTAAAGTCCGAAACAATTTGTGATCGCGTAAATACCAATATTTTAAATCTTCATACATAAAAGTAAATCTTTGAGTAAATGTATTAAAAAAACGACTTAAAAAACAAAACCCTTTCCAATCGAAATTGGAAAGGGTTTTAATAGCTATAAAATTTTATCTAAGAAACTAGTGTTCTTGAGATTACAATACGTTGGATCTCTGAAGTTCCTTCATAAATCTGAGTAATTTTAGCATCACGCATCATACGTTCCACATGATATTCGGCTACATAACCATTTCCACCATGAATCTGTACGGCTTCAATAGTCGTGTCCATTGCAGTTTGAGAAGCGAATAACTTGGCCATTGCTCCTGATTGAGAAATATCCATTCCTAAATCTTTTTCGGAAGCAGCTTTAAAACATAACATTTTAGCTGCCATAATTTGAGTTGCCATATCGGCTAATTTGAAAGCGATTGCTTGGTGTTTGAAAATTTCTTTTCCAAAAGCTTTACGCTCTTGAGAATATTTCAAAGCCAATTCATAAGCACCTGTAGCTATACCCAATGCTTGAGAAGCAATACCTATTCTTCCTCCGTTTAATACGCTCATGGCGAAATTAAATCCAAATCCATCTGCTCCTATTCGGTTTTCTTTAGGCACTTTAACATCGGTAAACATTAAAGAATGCGTATCAGACCCGCGAATTCCCATTTTCTTTTCTTTTAGACCAATATCAAAACCAGCCCAACCTTTCTCCACTATAAAAGCATTGATTCCTTTATGTCCTTTTTCAACGTCAGTTTGAGCAATTACGATATAAGTAGATGCAGACGATCCGTTTGTAATCCAGTTTTTGGTACCATTTAATAAGTAATGATCTCCTTTATCAATTGCAGTGGTTTTTTGTGAAGTAGCATCAGATCCCGCTTCTGGTTCCGACAAACAAAAAGCACCAATAACTTCCCCTTTGGCAAGAGGAACTAAATATTTAAGTTTTTGCTCTTCATTGCAATATTTCTCTATTCCCGCACAAACCAACGAGTTATTTACTGACATGATAACTGCCGCAGAGGCATCAATTTTTGCAATTTCAGTAACTGCCAAAATATAAGAAACGCTATCAAGTCCTGAACCACCATATTTAGGATCAACCATCATTCCTAGAAAACCAAGTTCTGCCATTTGCTTAACTTGCTCTGTAGGAAATTTTGAGTGTTCATCTCTTTCAATTACTCCCGGCAACAATTCGTTTTGAGCAAAATCTCTAGCGGCTTGTTGAATCATTAACTGCTCTTCGGTTAGATTAAAATCCATAATTATATAAAATAAAAAAGTTGTGAATTACTTAAAAAAAGTAGCCAAAGATACTTTTTTCTTGTGAATTTATCAATTCTGATTCGTAAATTTGGGATATGGAAACAGAAAACTATAACGTTATAGGAGTAATGTCAGGAACTTCGCTGGATGGAATTGATTTGGCTCATATTCAATTTAGAGTAGAGAGTCAAGAATGGGCTTTCGAAATAATTGAAAGTGAAACTATTAGCTATAGTTCCGATTGGGTTACTAGCCTAAAAATGGCTGTGGGCTTCTCCATAAACGAATTAGATGATTTAAACCAAAAGTACACCGAACTTCTCGCCACGACCATCTCTAATTTCATTAAAAAGTATAATATCGAAAACATCGATGCCGTTTGCTCGCATGGTCATACCATTTTACACCAACCGCAGAAAGGTTTTACACTTCAAATAGGCAATTTACCAGAAATCTCCGCATTGATTCATCAAACAGTAGTGTGTGATTTTAGAGTTCAGGATGTTCAATTGGGAGGACAAGGCGCGCCTTTAGTTCCTATTGGCGATAAAATATTATTTCCTGAATATGACTATTGTATGAATTTGGGCGGTTTTTCAAATATTTCATTCGAAGAAAATGGTGAACGAATTGCTTTCGATATCTCTCCAGTAAATACAGTTTTGAATTTTTACGCAAATGAACTGGGTTTAGCGTATGACGATAAAGGACAAAAAACGAGTACTGGGAGTATAAATGAAAATTTATTAAACGAATTAAACGATCTGGATTTTTATCAAAAAAAACATCCAAAATCATTGGGCTTCGAATTTGTAAAAGAGGTCGTATTACCCATAATTGACACGTATAAAATTTCGACAACAGACAAGCTACGAACTTTCACAGAACACGTTGCGTTTCAAATTGCATCGGCTCTGCCTACTAAAAAAGGAAACCTATTTATAACTGGTGGTGGGGCATACAATGATTTTCTTATAGAACGTATTCAATCCTATTTACCGGAAATAAAAATTATAATTCCGTCAAATAAAATATTGGAATTCAAAGAAGCATTAATATTTGCTTTGCTTGGTGTATTAAAGTTACGAGGAGAAGTCAATGTATTGCGAAGTGTAACCGGGGCACAAAAAGATCACAGTTCTGGAGTTATTTTCACCGTATGAAAAACAAAAGAATTCACTATCTCATTACAATCTTAACAATCATCTTATTGGGGATTTTTTCCAGACAAATTCCAATTGTCCCTTTGTGTGTTGGTGACATTTTATATGCCATAATGATTTATTTTATCATAAGACTATTGTTTTTAAAAACGTCAAAACACAAAGCTGCGTTGATTGCTATAAGCATTTGTTTTGCAATTGAATTTTCACAACTTTATCAAGCAGATTGGATTACTGCAATTCGGAATACAGTTGCAGGACACTATGTCTTGGGACAAGGATTCCTTTTGATTGACTTAGTGGCCTATCCTTTTGGAATATTTATCGCTTTTATTTTAGATCGTTTCACAAAATAATTCACAATTACTCTTAAATTTAGATTCTTTAAAATAATATTTCAAATACAGATTTCGCATTATACTATTTTTTATATTTGTCAAAATTAAACATATCGCAATAAATGAAAGATTTATTAAAGAAATTCGAAAATAAGGAACCCGAAATCATTTTTAACTGGAAAGATCCCGAAACAGAAGCTGAAGGATGGACTGTCATCAACTCCCTTCGCGGTGGTGCTGCCGGTGGTGGAACTCGTATGAGAAAAGGATTGGATATGAATGAGGTTTTGTCATTGGCAAAAACAATGGAAGTGAAATTTTCGGTTTCAGGGCCTGCTATTGGTGGTGCTAAATCTGGAATTAATTTTGATCCAAATGATCCAAGAAAAAAAGGCGTTTTACAACGTTGGTATAAAGCAGTTTCTCCATTATTGAAAAGTTATTACGGAACGGGTGGCGATTTAAATGTTGATGAAATTCACGAAGTAATTCCAATGACGGAAGAATGTGGTGTTTGGCATCCGCAAGAAGGTGTTTTTAATGGTCATTTTAAACCTACAGAAGCAGACAAAATCAATAGAATTGGTCAATTGCGTCAAGGTGTGGTTAAAGTGATCGAAAACCCGAAATTCTCACCAGACGTTTCTAGAAAATATACTATTGCCGATATGATTACCGGTTTTGGTGTAGCCGAAGCCGTTCGTAATTACTACAGTATTTATGGTGGTGATGTAAAAGGTAAGAAAGCCATTGTTCAAGGTTTTGGGAATGTAGGTTCTGCAGCAGCTTTTTACTTAGCCGAAATGGGAGCAAAAGTAATTGGTATAATTGATAGAGATGGTGGATTAATCAAGAAAGAAGGTTTTACTTTCGAAGAGATAAGATCATTATTCCTTGCCAAAGACGGAAACAAACTGGTTGCGGAGAATATGATTCCTTTTGAAGAAATCAATCAAAAAATATGGACAATAGGTGCTGAAATATTCGCGCCTTGTGCAGCTTCACGTTTAGTTACTCAATCTCAAATTGACAGTTTAATTGCCAATGGTCTTGAAGTAATTTCTTGTGGTGCCAATGTACCATTTGCAGACAAAGAAATCTTTTTCGGACCAATTATGGAGAATGTAGATCACAAAGTAAGTTTGATTCCTGACTTTATTTCTAACTGTGGAATGGCTAGAGTTTTCGCTTATTTTATGGAAAAGAAAGTACAAATGACGGATGAAGCTATCTTTCAGGACACTTCGGCTACTATTAAAAATGCAATCGAAAAAGCACATCAATTAAATCCATCAAAAACAAATATTAGTGCTACTGCCTTTGAAATTGCATTAAAGCAATTGACTTAAAAGATAAAAACCTACTATTTTAGTACTATTATAACTCGGATTAAACAGATTCTCAATATCTGTTTAATCCGAGTTTTTTTTATACCTTAAACAGCAATATTAATTTTAACAATAGATTACCTTTTCTCTGTTGGCAATTTTTAGTACATTTCAACGTTTTTTATACATACACTTTTTAAATATTAAAATACCGATGAGTTCCACCATTTCTTCAGATCAAAAGAAATCATTAGCAATATCTTTCCTTTTATATGCAACTTTGCTGCTAATTTTATTTTTCATTAGATTTTGGCCTCCAGCCAACATGGCTGAATTAGCAGGTGGCGGAGGTGGCGGAGGCGTTACCGTAAATTTTGGTGATAGTGATTTAGGTTCAGGAGCAAATTATAAAAGTGAAGTTTTACAAGTAAAAAACCAAACCAAACAAATACCTACAAAATCGACTCCTGAGGAAGCCATCTTATCACAAGAAAACACCACTGAAGAAAGCGTAGTAATCCCAACCAAAGAAAAGACGAAAAAACCTACCGTGGTTATAAAACAGGAAATAAAACCAGTTGTAGTAAAACCTAAAGTTTCCAATAATACAAATGATGCCTTATCTAGCATTCTAAAAGGTTCTAATAAAGGAGGAGATGGCAATGACAAAACAGCAGGAAACAAAGGAAAAGCAAACGGAAGTTTGAGCTCTAATGGCTATTATGGAACCGGAGGTTCTGGCGGTGGAACAGGAGGCGGAAATGGTACTGGAAACGGAATAGGAACCGGTAGCGGATATGGTTCAGGAAGTGGCGGAGGATCAGGAAGTGGATCTGGTGGTGGTACTGGTTACTCTTTAGGAAACCGGAAAGCAGTTTCTAAACCCGCACCAAAATACACCTGCAACGAACAAGGTAAAGTGGTAGTTGAAGTTTCCGTGGACAGAAACGGTAGAACAATAAACGCGGTTGCAGGAATAAAAGGAACGACTAACACGGCAAGTTGTTTATTAGAACAGGCTAAAATCGCAGCTATGAATACGAAATGGGATGCCAGCAGTGATGCCCCGGAAAAACAAGTAGGAAAAATAGTTTATAACTTCAATTTGAATTAAAATTAAATTAATACTAATAAAAAAGCCTTAGTTTCTTGATAAGAAATTAAGGCTTTTTTATATTTTGAAACTGTACTGTTTTTAATCCGAGATAAAATTTCCGAAATCAAAAACAAATAATTTTACAACTATAATCTAAATCATTTCGGACTTGTAGCTATTACAAACTTCAAGTTATTCCGTACTCCAATTTGCAAAACATCAACTAAATCTTGCACTTGTAAATTGAATGGAATTCTTACAATAACCGTTTGATCTTTCCCGCTGTTCATTTTCGACATTAGCGTTGTTTCTAACGCTTCAAAAGTGACAGCCTGCTTATCGATGTAGAATTTTTTATCTTCTGTAACTGATAAACTAATATATTGTTTGTTGGTTTTCTCGTTGGATTTAGCTTTTGGCAATGTCATTTTAATAACATTTGGATTAGCCAAAGTGGATATAATCAGAAAAAACAACAACAAGAAAAACATAATATCGCTCAATGACGAAGTAGCCACTTCGGCATGAAATCTTCTTTTTCGTTTTATAGACATGTTACGATCTTTGAATAATATTTACGAATTCTAGTATCTGCTTTTGAATTTTTAAAGCAAAATTGTCAATCTTTCCGTTTAATAGATGGTAGGCACTGTAAGCAATGATACCAACTAACAACCCAGATCCACTACTGATCATTTTTTCATATAAACCTCCTGAAATATTACCAATACTGATATTCTCGGTAACGGAAATACTGTAAAATATTTTAATTACTCCTGAAATTGTTCCAATAAATCCTAACGTAGGCGCAATTCCTGCAATAAGTCCTAATTGACCCAAATGTTTCTCCATTTCTCCAATTTCGATATCGGCAGCGCGATCCATATTAGATTCAATCTCGGCAATAGGCCTGCCAATTACAAGAATTCCTTCTTTAATAATATTACCAGAAGAGTTGTTGCTTCTCTCGGCAATGGATCTTGCTAATTCTAAATTACCGGAATTTAAATTGTCTCGTACGTCTAACATCAATCGATGATCAATTTTAGACGCTTTATTAATGTATAAAGTACGTTCTATAATCAAATAAAAAGTATAGAATAATAGGATTGAAATTGGAATTAAGAAGAACCCGCCTTTTAAAATAAATTCTAAAACAGAGATTTCTGTATTTGGGGCAATTTTTTCGATAACTACGTTTGAAGCAGCATTGGCAATGGTATCGGCCTGTAATTGTATAAAACTAAACATATATTATTATTATTTTTTACTCATTAATTCTAAAAATTATATCAATTTTGCACTAAAGATACTTTTCGATGTAATATTAAACTAAAAAAATCGAAAAATATTTTAATGCACAGCAATTTTATAAAAAAATGAACTATCAAGAAACTATAGATTGGATGTTTAAGCAACTCCCGATGTACCAACTTCAGGGCGCTTCGGCTTATAAAAAAGATTTAACCAACACTCATTTACTAGTACAACATCTCGGTAATCCACAAGAAAAAATAAAATGCATGCATGTAGCGGGAACAAACGGAAAAGGTTCCACCTCTCATATGCTGGCATCCATTCTTCAGGAAGCGGGCTATAAAGTTGGTTTGTATACGTCTCCCCATTTAAAAGATTTCAGGGAGCGAATTAAAATTAACGGATTTGATATTACTGAAGAATTTGTTACTGATTTCATCAATAAACACAAATCTTTTTTTGAAGCAAACGACATGAGTTTTTTCGAAATGACCGTTGGGTTGGCGTTCGATTATTTTGCAAAAGAAATAGTAGACATTGCCATCATCGAAGTTGGAATGGGCGGCAGATTAGATGCCACCAATGTTATTACGCCGCTTATATCCGTGATTACCAATATTGGATTAGATCATACACAATTTCTAGGAAATACACTTGAATTGATTGCTTTTGAAAAAGCAGGCATTGTAAAACCAACCATTCCCGTGGTTATAGGAGAATATACCTCTGAAACGAAACCTGTTTTTTTAGCTAAAGCCAAAGAAAGTCAATCGAAAATATATTTTGCTTCCGATTTGATTTCAGAAAACTATTCTTGTGATCTAATTGGTGATTACCAGGTCCACAATAAAAAAACAGTTTTACAGACTATTAGCATTTTAAACAGTCAAAACGAATTTAAAATCAGTGAGAAAAATATCAAATTTGGTTTATTGAATGTTGTAAAAAACACGGGACTTTTAGGCAGATGGCAACAATTAGGTGAATTACCTAAAATTATTTGCGACACAGCGCATAATAAAAACGGCTTGGAAATTGTTCTCAATCAAGTTCGAAAAGAAAAATTCGATAAGTTACATATAGTATTTGGCGTGGTTAACGACAAAGATTTAGAGGAGATTTTACCCTTATTCCCAAAAAATGCAATTTATTATTTCTGCAAACCGAATATTTTTCGAGGTTTAGACGTGGCCATTTTACAGCAAAAAGCTTTGGAATTTGGACTTATTGGGGAATTATACAATTCGGTTTCAGAAGCTTACAGCGACGCAAAACAAAATGCATCAAAATCAGATTTTATCTATGTTGGCGGAAGCACCTTTCTAGTTGCAGAAATTTTATAATTTTTTTTGTTTTTTACTTGCAAATCCAGAAAAGTGGCTTATATTTGCACTCGCAATAAGGAAATGAAAATGACTAAATTGTGTTAGGGCGATTAGCTCAGCTGGTTCAGAGCACCTCGTTTACACCGAGGGGGTCGGGGGTTCGAACCCCTCATCGCCCACAAAAAACTCCTTACGAAATTAAGGAGTTTTTTTATGTTCAATTTTTCCTGTCTTGAAATAGTAGTCCAAAAAAAGACACTAATAAAAATTCAAATAATGGATATAAGCTTCAAGTTTAATACACCAATGTTTGGATAGCATGAGGTAAGATAGAAACCTCAGTTGCTTTTGTACCAATGCATAAATAGTACTTCAATTTACGATCCGTTTTATTCATAACAACAGTAATTGCTTTACCATCTTTATTTAAAAAAGAAGTAGTTAATAAATAACTTTGACTGGAAACACTACTGATTCTTTTTGCACTTTTTCCAATAAATTTCGAGAAATGACCTATGAAATAATAAGATGGCGTGTAGACTAATTCTCCCGTTCTAGTATCACCATGGATTGGAGCAAAACAAAAATTACCAACATGGTTTGGCCCTCCATTTTCATCCAACAGAACATTCCAATCAGTCCATCCTACAGTTCCGTTATTGAAATCGTTAATCATTGACTGTCCATATCGTTCACCGTTTGCCCAAAGCTGCAATTTTTTGTAATCAAATTTCTCCACGCAACCTTCTGTAAAAAGTAAGTTTTTGTCTGGATACATTTCATTTACTTTACCAACATTTTCATACATTGAGTCTCCTCCGCTCCAGTTTTCATACCAATGGAAACCAATTCCCCAAACATATTTATTGGCTTGCGGATCATCTAAAATGGTGCTCGCTCTTTGAGCCAGCAAATCTCTATTATGATCCCAAACTGTAATTTTTTTATCACCAAGTCCGGCTTTCTTTAACGTTGGCCCCAGATAATTTTTCAGGAAATCACGTTCTTCTTCGGCAGTGTAAATACAGGACTCCCAGGTTTGCTTCGCCATTGGCTCATTTTGAATCGTTAATCCCCAAACAGGGATCCCCTCTTTTTGATAACTGTTAATGAATTTCACATAGTAATTTGCCCAGGACTGATAAAATTCAGGCAATAATTTACCGCCTTCAAGCATTTTTTTAGTGTCCTTCATAAAAGCAGGTGGACTCCATGGACTCACAAATACGTTAGCATTTCCGTCTGCAGCAGCAATTGCTTTTTTAATTAGTGGAATTCTAAATTCTTTGTCATGGGAAATATTGAAACTCCTTAACGCCGCATCACCTTCATCAACGTAAGTGTAACTGCCCGAACTAAAATCACAACTATGAATGTTTGTTCTAATCAGTGAATAACCTATTCCCTTTTCCTTATCGTAATATGCATTTAAAAATTCTTGTTGGTTTTCTTTGGTTAATTTTGCAAAAACCTCTGCGCTTGCATCCGTAATTGCACCACCAATCCCTAAAAATGTCTGAAAGGTTTTACTTGGATTTACAAAAACACAAAGTTGTGTTTCAAGTGGTTGTTTTAAATCCGTGAATTGCAAATTATCTGTTTTTGACAATCTTAAATTCGTATTATCCGCCGAAGTATAAACTGTAACCGTTCGGTCTTTTGTAGAAAAGAGAACCGGACTTATTTTGTTTTTTTGCTGAGCGATTGCAAAAAAGGACACTGCTAAAAGTGCTGTTGTTATTATTTTTTTCATAAAATTGATGTTTACTTCCCCAAAAACCTTCACACACATTTCCATTACTATATTTTTGTTTGCTAAAAATTCACTATCAATCTTACAACGTAAGATGGCTTTGAAATTCAAAAATATAATTTTTCGCTTACTACAAAGAGCTATCTCAACTGCTACTAAATTCAGTGGTTAAATTACTTAAATAAATAAGACCACTTCATAATTGAAAAATAACAACTATAATAATTATTAAAACATTTTTCAATGTCTTCTTTTTGTCAATACAATTTAAGATAAAAAATCCAAACTTCTCTCTAATGCCATTCCCCTGGAACCTTTAATCAAAATCGTTTTGTTCTCCAATTTCATGTTTTTCAAATGAGCCGAAAAGGCATCAAATGTTTCATAAAACTGAAAATTATCTCTAGCAACTTTATTCTCATAAAATTCAGTTCCAATAAAGTAACAGTTAACTTTTATCTGATCTAAAAGCATTGTTACGATAGTTTTATGTTCCTGTTGGCTTTCTTCTCCCAATTCAAACATATCTCCCAAAATCACAATCTTATTTGGATTGTCTAATTGTTTAAAGTTCTCGATAGCAACCATCATGCTGCTTGGATTCGCGTTATATGCATCCAGAATAATCTGGTTTGTTCCCAATGTCAATAATTGCGATCTGTTATTTTCAGGAACATAGCTTTCCAGTGCCGCTTTAATTGACATATCTGACACGTTAAAATACTTTCCAATTGTGATGGCAGCATTTATATTATTAGCATTGTAAAGACCAATTAAATGAGATAAAATCGTAAACCCGGAATAACTAATTACCACGAATGGATTTGCTGTCACTTTTGTAATATTTACATCCGCATTTTCTTTATTTATACCAAAAGAAAATGATTTAAACATTTTTGATTTTTCAACCTGAATTGGATCTTCCAAGTTTATAAAAGCCATTTTATCATTATCGGAAAGATAGTGATACATTTCACTTTTACCTTGAATAACACCCTCAACACCACCAAATCCTTCCAAGTGCGCTTTACCAAAATTAGTGATATAACCATAGTCTGGCTTTGCCAATTCACAAAGAAATTCGATTTCCTTTTTGTGATTTGCACCCATTTCAACAATTCCAATTTCTGTCTCCGAATTAAAAGAAAGTAAAGTCAAAGGCACGCCAATGTGGTTGTTTAAATTTCCAACAGTGGCTTTTGTTTTGTATTTTTTAGAAAGAACAACATTAATAAGTTCTTTCGTTGTAGTTTTTCCATTACTGCCTGTAAGAGCAATTATAGGCAATTTAAGATAGGCGCGATGAAACTTCGCTAACTCTTGCAATGCAATTAAACTGTTTTCTACCAAAATAGTTCTGTGGTCAATATAATAGGCTTCATTATCAATTATCACGTAAGAAGCTCCTTTTTCCAGTGCTTCTTTAGCGAAAGTATTAGCATCAAAACGCTCTCCTTTTATAGCAACGAAAAAGGAATTCGACTCAATTTTACGGGTATCAATCGAAACTGATTTGCACTTTAAAAACAACCTATGAATGCTGGCTATATCCATTTAAAAATGATTTAAAAAAAAAGCCCTAATGAAAGGGCTTTGATTATTATTTGATGAAAAATTAATTTCTTGCTGTTTTCTTTTTATCAGCTTTAGGTCCCACTCTTGACATGGCACATCTAAATCCAATATAATCGGTAGCCATATCTTGAGGAAAATATCTTCTTTGAGCCGGATCTAACCAATAAGCTCTGTCTCTCCAAGATCCACCTTTATAAACTCTTACTTGATCGTTTATCAAAGTAGTTCTTTTACTTGATTTGTCATACTTTCTAACCATCATCCCTAAACTATCTGTTGTTACATTGTGTTTAGGAGAATTGTACATGATTTTTTCCTCTTTTTGCTTGGCAGTTTCAGAATCAGATCCAAAGTTGTAATATCTAGTAGATTGTTTATCACCATCTCTGTAATTGACATTATCACTTTTATCAAAATTCTGTCTCAAATAAGTCTCTTGTTCATCAACAGGAACTTGAGCTATTTGACCTGGAAAATTTCGAGCCATGATGCGTCCGTTACTTAATGTATCGTACTTCATATTTTCTTTCGTCACAATTTCAACTTTCCCGTCTGCACCAATTTTATTCTTGGTATAAAGATTTCCTCTAAAATAATTAAAATCATTAGATTCGTTGTCAATAATTGGTCTATAAACATCGGCAACCCATTCGGCTACATTTCCAGCCATATCATATAATCCAAAATCATTTGCCGGATAACTTTTTACTGCATTAGTAATATCTGCACCGTCATCAGACCAACCTGCAATTCCACCATAATCTCCATTTCCTTGTTTGAAATTGGCTAATTGATCGCCTTTACTTTGTCTTTTCCCTGAACGAGTATAATCTCCAGACCAAGGATATTTTTTCTGTCCTTTGTAATTATTGTATTCTCTTTGCCCAACATCTGCTGCTGCTGCATATTCCCATTCTGCTTCAGTTGGAAGTCTATATTCTGGAAGAATAATTCCAGAAGAACGTTGTGCATATACATTTTTTGCTTCAGTTACTTTTCCGTCTTTCCCTGCTTTCGGCGTTTTTCTTGCCCCTTTTTTACCTTTCAAAACAATTTCTTCATTACCACCATAGGTTAATGTAGGACTATTTAAATATGTTTCTGTACTAAATGAACTTTCCGCACTAACATCCTGTGTTTTAGCATTTTTCTTTAAGTAACCACTTTTTTCTAATACAGCTTCATTTACACGATCTGTTCTCCATTTGCTAAATTCTACTGCTTGAATCCAGTTCACACCCACAACAGGATAATTAGCATAAGATGGATGTCTCAAGTAATTATTAGTCATTGTTTCATTATATCCTAATCTATTTCTCCAAACTAAAGTATCTGGAGATGCTCCTTCATAGATATTTTTGTAGTTTTCTTCTGTTGGTGGAAATACTTGTTTTAACCAATCTAAATATTCCAAATACATGAAGTTCGTTACTTCAGTTTCGTCCATATAAAAAGACTGAACGTGTTGTTGCGTTGGAGTATTATTCCAATCATGCATTACATCATCTTGTACTTTACCCATTGTAAACGTACCACCTTCAACAAAAACTAAACCTGGTCCAGTTTCTTGTTTTTTAGCGTTTGACCCTTTCTTACCATCCACATTCCAACCGGTAGCCCTTGATGCATTTTTGGAGCTAGATTTTTTACTGCAACTAGCGAAACCTGCAATCATTAGTATTGATAACATCAATCGAAAGGCCAAAATTTTGTTTAGTTTCATACTCTTTAGTAGGTAATAATTTTAAAGTGACGCAATATAATAATTAACCAGTAACTTGCAACATCCTTTTTTAATAAATTTTATCAGAAAATCATATTACAAAAACGCAAATTTATAATATTTATTATTTACAATTACACTAAATGATTTATTTTTACTCATTAGTAATAATTCAGGCTCAATCCCGTTAAAAAAAACAATGAGAAAAACACTTTTAGTTTATTTATCTCTTATTCCATTTATTTCTTTTGCCCAAACAAAAGGCACGATTAACATTGGATGGTCAGAAAAAAAAGAAATTTCTATTGGAGATATTCTAATCAATGCCCCTCAATTTAGCGGTGAAAATTATTATTATGATGTCGCCAAAAAAGCGATAAACTATACTTTAAAAATATCAGAGTCAAGTTCTTTTGAAAAAAGTAATGTTGAAATAACTAATATTATTTACGAACCCATTTCAACATCCAACCTAGGTGATCTAGATTTGGAAAATATTCCCACAACACCAAATGCTTACCTGAGAACAATAACGGCTCGAGACCTAGAATCCACTTTTCTTGTTCTCTCACCAATAGTAAAAGACAATTTTGGATTCAAAAGAATAAAATCGTTTTCTTATGCGGCGCAAAGCAACTCTTCCAGACTTTCACAATCTAATAAAAGCGCTGCCGCGCAAATCAATTCAATTTTAGCATCAGGGGATTGGTACCAATTTTATATAGAAAAATCCGGCGTTTACAAGATCTCTAAAAGTTTTTTACAGCAATTAGGATTCAACACAAACGGCATTGATCCAAAAAAAATAAAGATTTATGGCAATGGCGGAAAAATGCTTCCCTTGTCAAACAACACCTTCTACCCTTCAGATTTGATTGAGAATGCCATTGAAGTTCTTGGAGAAAACGACGGCATATTTAACGATGATGACTATATTTTATTTTATGCTGAAGGATTGGATACCTGGAACGAAGAAAGCCAAACCTTTACTAATTTATACGACACAAAATCATATTATTATGTAACAACTCAAGGTGCTGAAGGAAAAAGAATCGCACCTATGAATCAACCTTCAGGAAGCACTACAATTGCTTTAAACACATTTGATGATCATCAATATCATGAAATAGATCTTGTAAATATTGCCCGTTTAGGGCGACAATGGTTTGGAGAATCATTTGAAATAAAGCAAGAACAGGAATTTGAATTTAATTTCCCAAACTTCGATGCCTCTTCTCCTATTAAAGCAAAAGCAACATTAGCTTCAGCGGCTTTTTCCCCTACTTCATTTAAAATGGCGGCTAATGGACAAGAAATAGGGAACATTTCTTTTCCCGCATTGAACGCTAATTCGGATACCGAATTCAATACGGGATCTTTACCAAACAATGTGTCTTTTACCGGTTCCGAAAATGTAAAAATCAAATTAACCTATAATAATAATGGCGTTCCTGGATCAAAAGGCTATCTGGATTATATTCAGCTTATCGCCAAAAGAAAACTTCAGGGTTACGGAAAGCAATTTCATTTTCAATACGATTTATCAAATTCAAGTTTAGGAATTGCAAGTTATACTATCGCAAATTCCGCAAGCATTCCTGAAATATGGGACATCACCGATTTATACAATATAACCAAAGCGGAAAACGCGGGTCAAAGTTCTTTCACTTTTAAAGCAAATTTGGGCGAGCTGAGAAAATATATTGCACTTGACGCATCAGACTACTTTACGCCATTGAAGACTAGTAAAACTAAAATTACTAATCAGAACTTAAGAGGGACAATTTTTAAAAATGCCCAAGGCCAGTTTCAAGATATTGATTACGTAATTATATCGCCTGCTTTTTTAACAACACAAGCGGAAAAGCTAGCAACTTTTCATCGTTCAAAATCAAATCTGAATGTAAAAGTAATTTCGCTTGAATCTATTTACCAAGAGTTCTCATCCGGAAAACAAGATATTTCTGCGATAAGAAATTGCATCAAATATATTTATGAAAATGCCTCAACCCCTGAAAAAAGAATAAAATATGTCAACCTTTTTGGTGACGCCTCCTACGATTTTAAAAACCGAATTGCAAACAACACTAATGTTGTTCCTATTTATCACTCCTTAAAAAGCAATACATCAGGCGAAGCTTCTTTCGCCTCAGATGATTTTTTTGGTTTAATGGATGCTAGTGAAGGAAATATTATTTCCTATTTTGGAGGAATCGATATTGCAGTTGGAAGAATGCTGGTAAATGACACCAAGCAAGCTGATGAAATGGTAAATAAAGTCATCGAATACTATGATTTAAAATCATACGGCAGTTGGAGGAATAATATAGTTTTGGTTTCTGACGACTCAGATATTACTTCAGATGCATCTTTGCAAAGCAGACAAAATAATTTAGCAGACGTTATTACATCCGAAAAACCATTTTTGAATGTTAATAAAATACTTTTAGACTCTTATGTTCAAGAAGCGTCAGCTGGTGGATTCAGGTATCCAAAAGCACGAACCGATTTTTTTAATGCTTTCGAAAAAGGAGCATTAATATTTAATTATTTGGGGCATGGTGGGGAAGATGGTTTGTCCAGCGAACGCATTTGGGAAAAATCTGATGGTCAAAATTTAAGCAATCAATACAAATATCCCTTATTCATTACTATAACTTGTGAATTTTCCCGTTTTGACAATCCTTCCAGACCGACAGCGGGGGAATATACGTATTGGAATCCAAACGGAGGTGCCATTGCCATGATCACCACCATACGAGCAATTGGACAATACAGTGCTGAAAATTTCAACGATACATTGTCTAAATATTTATTGTCGTACGGATCTAATCAATACACTTCTATTGCAGAAGCATTGCGACTTTCCAAAAACAGCAACCCAAATTCAGCGACGAATGTGGTTTTTTATATTGGCGACCCAGCTTTGATGCTAGCGATACCAAAACCAAAAATAAATCTCACAAAAGTTAATGATATTGCAGTTTCTCAACCCATTGATGATTTCAAATCATTATCAAAGATAAAATTGACCGGTGAAATTACCGATGAAAACAACAACCTATTAACGAATTATAATGGCGAACTTTCTACCACTATTTTCGATAAAATTATTGCAAGAACAACGCTAAACAATGATCGAAATAGTAGTCCAATAAATTTTAATGTTTTAGGTGAGACCATATTTAGAGGAAATGCATCGGTAACAAATGGCAAATTTGAGTTTAGCTTCGTCGTTCCGCGTGATATTCGAATTCCAGTAGCCAATGGAAGAATCAGTTTTTATGCTAAAAAAAATCAGATTTTAGAAAATGAGACTGGTTTTAATACGAGCATCAAAGTAGGAGGAATAAATGAAAATGCTGTCGCAGACAATATTAGTCCAAAAGTTAAGTTATATATGAATGATGAAACTTTTGTTTCAGGTGGCACAACAAATGAATCTCCTTTCCTTCTTGCTTTTCTTGAAGATGAAAATGGTATAAATACAGCCAGCGGAATAGGTCATGACATTGTTGCAATATTAGATGGTGATGTAAATAATCCTTTTATATTAAATGATTATTATCAAACAAAACTAGATGATTATACCCATGGAACGCTCAGATTTCCATTGCATAACTTATCAGTAGGCCTACATACTATTACGTTCAAAGCATGGGATGTATATAACAATCCCATTATTACAGAAATTCAGTTTATTGTTGTTGGAGATGAAACCATAACATTGACGCACGTATTGAACTACCCCAATCCATTTGTTAATTATACCGAATTTTGGTTTACACATAACAGACCTTATGAACCTCTTGAGGTTCAGGTTCAGGTTATGACAATAACAGGAAAAGTGGTTTGGACTAAAAATCAAATCATTACCACCGAAGGATTTCTATCTAAAGAAATTATTTGGGATGGAAAAGACGACTTTGGAAGCAAAATTGGAAAAGGGGTTTACGTTTATAAACTTACCGTAAAATCAAACTTGACCAATAAAAAGGCAGAAAAGTATGAAAAACTTGTAATACTTTAATAAAATATTATATTTGTCCAATCAATTTTTAAATAAAAATGAAAAAAATAGCTTTACTCTTTATCTGCTTTTTTACACTTTTTCTTGCAAAAGCGCAAGATAGAGTCATAACAACAGGGGTTCCGTTTTTATTAGTTTCTGCCGATGCTAGAGCAGCAGGTATGGCCGATGTTGGAGTGTCGTCTTCCGCTGATGCCTTTTCACAACAGTGGAATCCAGCAAAATATGCATTTTCGACAGACAAACAGGGTTTTTCTATTAGTTACACTCCCTACCTTACCGATTTGGTAAATGATATTTCATTGGGACAATTAACGTATTACAACAAACTTAATGAACGAAGTGCGTTTGCAGGAAGCCTGCGTTATTTTGGTTTAGGGAACATCGAACTTCGTGAAACCGGCAATCCTGATGAAGTACCTAGAATAGTTTCTCCAAACGAATTTGCACTTGATGGATCTTACTCATTAAAACTGAGTGAAAGATTTTCAATGGCCGTTGCAGGAAGATATATTCATTCCAGTTTAAAAGTTGCAACAGATAATGGAGATGCATCACCGGCAACCTCATTTGCAGTTGACGTAGCAGGTTTCTACCAATCGGAGGAAATAGCTTATAGTAATTTTAACGGAAGATGGAGAGGCGGATTTAATTTTCAAAATTTGGGTCCAAAAATAAGCTATGATAATTCTGAATTTAGCACCAATTTTCTTCCTGCCAATTTAAAAATTGGAACTGGATTTGACTTTATCTTAGATGACTATAACAAAGTGGCTTTAAATATAGAATTCAATAAGCTATTAGTCCCAACACCTCAAAATCCAGATTTAAATGGAGATGGAACTATAACCGCTGAAGAACGAGCACAAAACTTAGAAGACTACCGCAGAATTGGTTGGGTTTCCGGTGTTTTCAAATCATTTGGTGATGCTCCCGACGGTTTCAGCGAAGAACTTAAAGAATTTACTTATGCAGCCGGTGCTGAATATTTCTATCAGGATTCATTTGCAATGCGTATGGGATATTTTCACGAAAGCCCGCAAAAAGGAGCTAGACAGTTTTTCTCACTTGGAGCAGGATTTAAATATAATGTCGTAAAAGTAGATGTGTCTTATTTATTCTCCGCTTCAAAAGTAAAAAACCCATTAGAAAACACACTTAGATTTTCACTTACTTTCAACTTTGGTGAGAAGTATGACGAATATTAGTAATAATAAATTTATAACAACTATAAATCCAAATTTCAACATCATGAAATTTGGATTTTTTTTCCTGTAAAAAGAATGAAAGAAATTACCATAACAACTCAATTTACCGTTTTCGATTCGATTAATGATTTGCCAAAAGACGTCCACAGTCTTATGGAAGAAGCCGTTGCAATAAGAAAAAAAGCATATGCACCTTATTCAAAATTTAGAGTGGGCGTAGCTTTAGCTTTAGATAACGGAAAAATTATACAAGGCTCAAATCAAGAAAATGCCGCTTATCCTTCAGGACTTTGTGCAGAACGTGTCGCTATTTTTTATGCGGGATCAATTTATCCAGAAGCAAAAATTTTAAAAATGGCAATTACTGCCGCTTCAGACACTAATAAAACGACAACCCCAATTCCTCCGTGCGGTTCTTGTCGACAATCTATTGCAGAATATGAGATAAAACAAGACACTCCAATAGAAATATACTTTATGGGAGAAGAAGGCCAAGTATACAAATCGGCATCGTTAAAAAATTTACTTCCATTTATGTTTGACAAAAAATTCCTTTAAAAAACCCAAAAACTAGCCTATAAATTTCACTTCTTAGTTGTAATGTCTTATTTTTGCTTTTCGCAAATTTGTGTGAGGAAACTATTTTGCGTTATAGGTACGAATTGATAACACAATAACTCTTAAGCAAAAGAAACAATCCAAATGAAAGAAGTTACAAAAGAGGTTTATTTAAAGTGGTATGAAGACATGCTGCTTTGGAGAAAGTTTGAGGACAAACTTGCAGCATTATACATTCAACAAAAAGTTAGAGGATTTCTACACTTATATAATGGTCAAGAAGCAGTTCTTGCAGGCGCTTTACATGCAATGGACTTGTCGAAAGACAAAATGATTACTGCTTACAGAAATCACGTTCAACCAATAGGAATGGGCGTTGATCCAAGACGTGTCATGGCAGAACTAATGGGAAAAGTTACCGGAACTTCAAAAGGAATGGGTGGCTCGATGCATATTTTCTCAAAAGAACACCGTTTTTATGGTGGACACGGAATTGTAGGTGGACAAATTCCCATAGGAGCGGGATTAGCTTTTGCAGATAAATATTTTGAAACTGGCGGAGTTACTATGACCTATTTTGGTGATGGTGCAGCGCGTCAAGGTTCTTTACACGAAGCTTTTAATATGGCGATGTTATGGAAACTTCCGGTAGTGTTTATTGTAGAAAATAACGGTTATGCAATGGGAACATCTGTCGAGAGAACCGCTAATCATACGGATATTTGGAAACTAGGTTTAGGATACGAAATGCCTTGTGGACCAGTTGACGGAATGAATCCTGTAAAAGTTGCCGAAGCAATGACGGAAGCGATTGATAGAGCTCGTCGTGGTGATGGACCAACATTTCTTGAAATGAAAACATATCGATATAGAGGTCACTCGATGTCCGATGCACAATTATACCGCACAAAAGACGAAGTGGAAGAATACAAAAAAATTGATCCAATTACACAAGTTTTAGATGTAATTAAAGATCAAAATTACGCTACAGAAGAAGAAATTGAAGCAATCGATCAACGAGTTAAAGATTTAGTGGAAGAATGTGTAAAATTCGCCGAAGAATCTCCTTATCCTGAAATTCAACAATTATACGATGTAGTATACGACCAAGAAAACTATCCATTTTTACCTCACAAATTATAAATCAATTATGGCAACAATTATAACAATGCCTCGTTTGAGCGATACGATGACGGAAGGAACGGTAGCGACTTGGCTTAAAAAAGTAGGTGACAAAATCAGCGAAGGAGATATCCTTGCAGAAATTGAAACTGACAAAGCAACAATGGAATTTGAGTCGTTCAATGAAGGAACTCTTTTATATATTGGTATCCCAGAAGGAGAAACTGCACCAGTAGATTCTTTACTTGCAATCATAGGGAATGAAGGCGAAGATATTTCTGCTTTGATAACAGGAAAGACTGCTCCTGCAACGGAAGAAGCAAAACCTGCTTCTGCAGAAACTGCAGCTGAACCTAAAGCCGAAGCTGAAAAGACAGAAACTACAACTGCTACTCCTGCAGCGGCAGCGCCAACAGCAGCAGCGCCAACATCAGAATCACTTCCTAAAGGAGTTGTAGTGGTTACTATGCCTCGTTTAAGTGACACAATGACTGAAGGAACTGTCGCAACTTGGTTAAAAAAAGTAGGTGATAAAGTTGCCGAAGGAGATATTCTAGCTGAAATCGAAACCGATAAAGCAACTATGGAATTCGAATCTTTCAACGAAGGAACTTTATTATACATTGGAATTCAAGAAGGAAATTCGGCTCCTGTTGATAGTCTTTTAGCGATTATCGGACCTGAAGGAACTGACGTTAGCAGAATTGCTGCAAATTACAAAACTGGCGGAGCGTCACAAGCGGCTCCTGCAGCAGAAGATGAAAAAGAAACATCTTCAACAGAAAAAGAGACTGAACCAATTGTTCAAGAAGCATCAACTGAAGGACAACGAATTTTAGCATCACCATTGGCAAAGAAAATTGCGAGTGACAAAGGAATTCAATTGACACAGGTAAAAGGGTCTGGTGAAAATGGACGTATCGTAAAAAGCGATATCGAAAACTTTACACCATCGGCTAGCCAACCTGCTGCAGCAGCTCAACCAAAAGAAACTACAAAAGCGGAAACTTCAACTGCACCAAAAGTATTTGTTCCTGCCGGAGAAGTTTTCACTGAAGAGATCAAAAATTCGCAAATGCGAAAAATCATAGCCAAACGTTTGGCAGAATCTTTATTTACGGCACCTCATTATAACTTAACGATTGAAGTTACAATGGATGAAGCAATGAAGTCAAGAGTAATAATCAACAGCATTCCGGATACCAAAGTTTCTTTTAACGATATGGTTATCAAAGCTTGTGCGATGGCATTAAAAAAACATCCAAAAGTAAATTCTCAATGGAAAGAAGATGCAATCACCATCAATCACCATGTGAATGTTGGAGTAGCCGTAGCTGTTGAAGATGGATTAGTAGTACCTGTATTGAAATTTACAGATGCGATGAGTTTAACTCAAATTGGCGGAAGCGTAAGAGATCTTGCCGGAAGAGCTAAAAATAAAAAGTTATTACCGACTGAAATGGAAGGAAGTACTTTTACAGTTTCTAATCTTGGAATGTTTGGGATTGTTGAATTTAATTCTATCATTAATCAACCGAATTCTGCTATCCTATCTGTAGGCGCAATTGTAGAAAAACCAGTGGTTAAAGACGGTCAGATTGTGGTAGGAAATACAATGATGTTATCTTTGGCTTGCGATCACCGTACAATTGACGGCGCAACTGGAGCTCAGTTTTTACAAACCTTGAAACAATATATTGAAAACCCAGTGACTATGCTTGCATAAGCACTGATTCTGTATAAAGCCAAAACCCGTCTCGTTTCTCAGAACAAGACGGGTTTTTTATTTTTGGGCATGTCCCCGCTTCCACTATCGTTACAGCGCGGTCAGGCTGTACGCTATATCTTTTATTCCATTGCATTCCATAAAAGGATATCACTTCCATCCTTCATGCGAAACTATTGTGAATATATCAATTACTCTTTATTCTTCTCCTCAATCCACTTCGCCATGTACTTCGTGCTTTTTAAAGTATGATGTTGCAACAATTCGCCCATAAAATTGTTCAAACGATGTTGCGGTAAATTACTTTGAAGGCTTCGTATATATTCTTTAAAATCATCCGCAAATAATATTCTTAGATAGTGTGTATTGATAATATCCATTCCATTTTTTTGAGCTTGAAGCCAAGTATTTTTATCTTGATATAGTACTACCGCTTTATCTGCAAAAAGTTGCGGGTTATCTTCGACAAAACCATTCCAGGGCAAATTATCTTGCATTGATTCAGCACCAATCGTTGTGGTGACACTGGGCGTACCATATTGCATGGCTTCCAACAATTTTCCTTTTATGCCAGCACCAAAACGCAAAGGCGCCAAAACAACTCGGGCTTTTTGGAAAACTTCGTTTGCATTTTCTGCACGGCCTTTGATCAAAAAACCTTCTTTTGGGTTATTTAATTGCAACACTTTTTGGGACGGATACGCACCATAAATATTTAAAACAGCTATAGGTAATTGTTTTCTAACAAGTGGCCAAATGGTTTCTTTTAAATATTGAACGGCATTCCAATTGGGTTCATGAAGAAAATTACCAATGAAAACAAAACCGTTTCGTTCTTCAAATGAAGGCATTTCTTCGAAAGCAGTAACATTAATTGGCTCCAATAAAAAAGGCAAATAATACAATAGATTTTCATCGATTTTAAATACAGAAGTCAACATTTCAATTTCAAATTCAGAAATCATTAAAGATAAATCACATCTCAAAATACTGGCAATTTCTCGTTTTGCTACTTCTTCAACAAACAAATCTGTAGTCTGAAACATACGATTTTCTTTGAATGCTTTTTGGCGCGCCAATCGCAAACAGTGTAAATCTTCGGTGTCTAATAATCGTATGGCATCTGGGCTATTTTCGGCAACACGCCAACCAAATTGTTCTTCCATCATAAAACGGTCAAACAAAACAATATCGGGATTTAGCTCTTTTACGAAAACATCAAAACTAGAACAATTTAAAGTAATTGATTTCTTGTCAACACCATATTCCTTTAAATTAACCATGAAATCACTGTCCATTGCCGGACTTGCAAATGTAATTCTGAATCCTTGCTCTGTAAAAAGCGAAATTAATTGCATCATCCTTCCTCCTGCCGCTGACGAATTGGGTTCAGGCCACACAAAACCAATAATTAAAAGTTGTTGCACTTGATTTAAAATTTGCATAAAGTTATGCATGCAAAATAATACTATTTTGATGGGATTTCGGCAGATAATTTGTTTTTAAATTTTATGTCGCAGTCAAATTTTAATCATTTTTTGGAATAAAAACAGTGTTGTTTATGCTAATCCGCGTGAGGGACAGCAGTGAAAAGCCCGGAGTCCCGACGCAGCGAAGCGAAGACGGGACGAGGACTTGCAACGGATTGCCCGACAGCACTAAAAAAATGGCTAAACGGTTTTTGTGATTTTGCCATTTTTTTAGTGCTGGCACGCCCAAATTATTTAAAAGCAAATTCATTAAGCATTTCAGTTATAACCAATAAAAATCTGGTAGAAAACACTAATTTTGTACCCAAATAAATTGCAATATCATGTTAGGATTAAAATTAGCCACAGACCCGCGTTGGGTAAATATAGTCGAATCAAACATTGAAGAAATCTTGACGGATCATGCTTGGTGTGAACAAAAAGCGGCATCAAATGCCATTAGTTTAATAGCTTACAACTCCGAGTTAGAGGAAATGGTAACCGAATTATTAGTTATTGCAAAGGAAGAATTGGATCACTTGCAATTAGTTCATAATTTAATCAAGAGCAAAGGCTTAACCTTAGGACGGGAACGCAAGGACCATTATGTGAATGAGCTTTTCAAATTCATGAAAAAAGACGGCAGTCGCAGAGATGCCTTGGCGGAGCGTCTATTGTTTTCGGCCATGATTGAAGCGAGAAGTTGCGAGCGTTTTAAAGTACTTTCAGAAAACATAAAAGATCCGGAACTCGCTAAATTCTATCGTGATTTAATGATTTCGGAAGCGGGACATTACACCACTTTTCTTGGCTTTGCCAGAAAATATGCAGATAATGTAGACGTTGATAAACGCTGGCAAGAATGGATTGATTTTGAAACTTCAATCATTATAAACTACGGAAAAAACGAAACCGTACACGGGTAAAAGTTTTAAAATAATGGAATAAAAAAAGGGATGTCTTTCGAACATCCCTTTTTTTATTCAGTAACTATTATTTAACAATCATAAATTCAGACCTTCTGTTTAATGCGTGTTCTTCCTCTGTGCAATTCTCTTTGCAATCAATTTTCAGTTCTGATTCTCCAAATCCTTTTGCTGATAATTTATCCGCGGTAATTCCTTTTGAAATAAGATATTGAACTGTAGAATTGGCTCTTCTTTGTGAAAGATCTATATTATATTCATCAGTACCTCTCGAGTCAGTATGTGCTTTAATATAAATGACTAATTTATCATTTTGAGACATCGCGTATGCCAATTTATCCAATTCAGCAGCGCCTTGCGGCGTAATCACGCTTTTGTTATTATCAAAATAAATTGGTTTTAAAATAATTTCTGTTTCCGTAACTATCATTTCAATTGGATCAATAAGCGCTTCCATAGTTTGTTTTCCTTTCTCAATTTTAGCGAGTGGAAATGATTTAGTTACAAAACCATCTTTGTAAACATTAATCGAAAATTGGTTTTGACAGCTTGTATTATATAACGCTTCTCCTTGATCATTCGTTGTTTTAGTGTCTAAAACATTTTTATCAGCATCTAAAAAAACCACTCTGGAATTAGCTAAAAGAGCACCAGTTTTAGAATTTTTTACGATTGTGGACATTTCTGATTTACAAACAGGAATTGAATTATAAATATGATCTGTCCCTGATCTATTACTAGACAAGTACCCTATATTTTTATCTTTATTAAACGTAAATGAAAAATCATCTTTTTCTGTATTGACAGGACTTCCCATGTTAGTTGGCGTCTCATTTTTATTTAAATCCGCATAAAAAACATCTAAACCACCAAAACCCATTAGACCATTTGAAGAAAAGTAGAGAATACCCTCATCAGATATAAATGGAAAATTCTCGTCTCCAACCGTATTTATTTTGTCACCAAGATTCTCCGGAGTTCCAAAACTACCATCGACATTCACAGCTACTTTCCATATATCGGTACCTCCAATTGATCCCGGCATATTTGAAGCAAAATAAAGAGTCTTACCCTCTTTGTCTATAGATGGATTACCAGTAGAATAATTTTTACTATTAAATGGAAGCGGAGTAATTGATGTCCATTTTCCATTGTCGTTAACAGCTTTAAATAGACTTACTTGTCCGAATTTTAATTTTTTTGTTCTATCTTTTACAAATAGTTTTTCATTAAAACTTTCACTAGAAAAATAAACAGTGTTTCCATCTTTGGTCATTGTCAATGGACCTTCGTGGTATACAGTATTTAATTCTGAAATTGCAGTCGGTTCTGAATACGTTCCATCTACTTCATTATAATTTGACTCATACAAATCTAAAAAAGGTTCGTTATTCCAACCATAAACTTTATTAGTCTCGTCCCTTGCGCTTGCAAAATAAATTACGTTGCCATATAGAGCAGCACCAAAATCAGATTTTTCAGAATTCAATGCTATTTTATTTACATCAAATAATTTTTCTTTATTTTTTAGTTTGGCAAGATAATCCCGATTATTATTGAATTCTATTGCTCTTCTATCAGTAGGTGACATCACAACAAATACTTTCATTTGGTCATCTGATTCGACATATTTACCATTTGACTTTAACATCTGAGCATAATTGTAGTGAGTTTCTGCATCTTGTTTAGACTCGATGGCTTTTGAATACCACTTTTCTGCTTCAACTGTATTAGACATGTTATAATAACAATCTCCTAGCTGTTTGTAAACATAAGAATCAGAACTTCCTTTTTCAACTAAGGACAGATATTCCTTAGCAGCAGACGCATATTCGTATGAGCCAAAAAGTTTATCTGCGTTCTTCGTATCTTTATTTTGTGCTGTTAGTGAAATACACGTTAGTACAAAAAACAATATTATAGTAATTTTTTTCATTAATTGTAAAGTTTAATATTAGAAAAATCTTGGAGAACGTGAAACTTTTTTCGAAGTGAATAAGTCGTATAACAAAATAAATTCATGGGAGGACGAAGTAGTTACCTTCAAATCAGAAACAATATGATCATAGGCATAACCTATTCGCAACTCTGGTGTAACTGCAAAATTCACCATTCCACCAAAACTATCTTGTAATCGATAAGTAGCACCTATTTCGAATTTTTCTTTATACAAAAAGTTTGCAGAAACGTCCAAGGAAGGAGTCACATTGAATGCTGATTTCAGCATAAATGACGGTTTAAATTTCAAATCATAATTAACGTCAAAAACATATCCTGCTGTTAAAAAATAATGAGACACATCAGAACCATATTGACGTCCGTTATAATCTAAATGCGCCGATTTTAGCATATTTGGAACAGAAAAAGACACATAATAATTGTCTGTGTAATAAAAAGCTCCCGTCCCTAAATTCAGGGATGCGTCATTAATATCTTGTCCAAAAATACCTTCGGAGGGATCTGGCAGTGAAGATTGAATATCTCTTAGACCCACTTGATGAAATGAAACACCCGCTTTTAATCCAAGTGCTAATTTGCCGGTTTCATTTACTTGTAATGTATAAGAAAAATCCCCAAATACGTTTTGTTCCGTCACAGGACCAATTTTATCTGATATTAAAGACAATCCTACCCCTACATTATTCCCAACAGGAGTATCTCCAGAAAAAGTAAAAGTGCTTGGAGCCCCTTCGATATTTACCCATTGTTTTCTATACAAAAGACCAAAGGAAATACTTTCCTTAGAGCCCGCATAAGCTGGATTTACTACATTCAAATTATACATATATTGAGTATAATGGGGGTCTTGTTGCGCTTTCACATCCATATAAGCTATAAGAACTAAAAGAGAAGTCAAAAATATTTTATTCATATCTATTTGTTTTTCGTTTTATTCGCCCAGAAGATATTGGTGGGCTTCAAAAATAAATTAATTTACTATTTTTCTCTGATTAGATATATCCAGCCAGTTTTTGTTTCTCCTTTATTAAGTTCCATTACATAGTAATACGTTGCACTTGGAAGATCCTCTCCTTTATTTGATTGTCCTTTCCATTGGTCTGTATAATCCGATTGATTGTACACTTTAATACCATATCTATCAAATATTTCCAATTTTTTTACATCCAATAATCTTAAATCGAAGTAATCATTCGAACCGTTACCATCAGGTGAAATTCCTTTTTGAATATTACAATAGATCGTTTCCACTTTAACATTTTTTGTTGTTTCACAACCTGTTGCAGTTGAGATTATTGTTAGCGTATAATTTAAGGGGAAAATTTCTTTTTCAGACGTAGAAGCAATCAAATTCGAAACATTTAAAATATTAGAATTTGTTCCTACTATCAATCCTGAACTGTCTTTCCATTGAAAATCTACATTATTTGGATCGTACGAATTAGATAACGGAGTAGCTGTTAACACATAATCTTTATCCTCACAATCTCCGTTAATTTCAAATTGAATTTGCTGAGGAATAGGTCTAATCGTTTGAACAGCGCCTTTAACATCGCAAGAAGTATTGTTTTTAAATCGTACACTTATTGTATAACTGCCTGATGGTACATTTGTAAAAATTGGATTATCTTGAAATCCACTACCAATACTATACTCAGCACCAGCTTGTGCAACAATACTTATTTCTCCTGTTGAATTAGTACATGTAGGTTGCTTGGTAATTGTTGCAGTTGGTATTACAGGAATTGCTGTTATACTTAAAGTTACTTTAGTTCTGGAAGCACTTAGACATTTTCCAATTGATGACTCAGCATAATAAGAAACGGTTCCTACACCTACTTGTGTTGGATTGGATACTACACTTCCACCTACTAAAGCTGTGTACCAAGTAATATTATTACCAACTGCTGTTGCGGTCAATGTCTGAGTAGAAGTTCCATTTGAACAAACAGTCTGATTACTTGCGATTGGATTTGGCACTACACCAACAATTGTCAAAGTTACTGGTGTACGAGTAAAACTTGGACAAATTCCGCTTGATGATTCTGCGTAATAAGTTATCGTACCGACGCCAACTTGTATTGGATTTGCTACAACACTTCCTCCAACTGCAGCAGTATACCAAGTAATAGAATTACCAACTGCCGTTGCTGTTAAAGTTTGAGTCATTGTTCCATCCGTACATTCTGTTTGATCTCCACCACTTACTGGTACATTTGGTCTTGCATTTATTGTTAGACTTACTGCAGTACGTGAAGCACTTGCACAAGATGTTGTATTATTTACCGATTCAGCATAATAGGTAATGGTTCCTAATGAACTTAAAGTAGGATTTGGCATTACATTTCCTCCAGTTAAGGCATCATACCAAACTATTGATTCTCCTGCTTGGGCGGTTGCCGTGGCGGTCAAAGTTTGAATAGGTGAAGTAGCACATGCCGTTTGATCTCCTCCGCTTACCGGTACAACTGGTTTTGGATTTATAGTTAAGGTTACTGCAGTTCGGGAGCTACTTACACATGGTGTGGTGTTTTTTGCCGATTCCGCGTAGTAGGTAATCGTACCTAATGAATTTAGTGTAGGATTGGATATTACATTCCCTCCAGTTATTGCATCATACCAAACGATCGTTTCTCCTACTTGAGCGGTTGCCGTAGCGGTCAAAGTTTGAATAGGTGACGAGGCACATACGGTTTGATTCCCTCCGCTTACTGGAACAACTGGTGTTGGATTTAAAGTTAAAGTAACTGCCACACGTGATGGACTCACACAAGAAGTTGTATTATTTACCGATTCAGCATAATAGGTAATGGTTCCTAATGAACTTAGTGTAGGATTTGGCACTACATTTCCTCCAGTTAAGGCATCATACCAAACTATTGATTCTCCTGCTTGGGCGGTTGCCGTGGCGGTCAAAGTTTGAATTGGCGATGAAGCACATACTGTTTGATCTCCTCCGCTTACCGGTACAACTGGTTTTGGATTTATAGTTAAGGTTACTGCAGTTCGGGAGCTACTTACACATGGTGTGGTGTTTTTTGCCGATTCCGCGTAGTAGGTTATGGTCCCTATTGAACTTAGTGTAGGATTCGATACTACATTTCCTCCAGTTAAAGCATCATACCAAACGATTGTCTCTCCTGCTTCAGCGGTTGCCGTGGCGGTCAAAGTTTGAATAGGTGACGAGGCGCATACGGTTTGATTCCCTCCGCTTACTGGAACAACTGGTGTTGGATTTAAATTTAAACTAACGGCCACGCGTGAAGCGCTTGCACAAGATGTTGTATTATTTACCGATTCAGCATAATAGGTAATGGTTCCTAATGAACTTAAAGTAGGATTTGGCACTACATTTCCTCCAGTTAATGCATCGAACCAAACTATTGATTCTCCTACTTGGGCGGTTGCCGTGGCGGTCAAAGTTTGAATTGGCGATGAAGCACATGCCGTTTGATTTCCTCCGCTTACCGGTACTATTGGTTTTGGATTTATGGTTAAGGTTACTGCAGTACGTGAGTTACTTACACAAGGTGTGGTATTTTTTACCGATTCCGCGTAGTAGGTAATCGTACCTAATGAATTTAGTGTAGGATTGGATATTACATTCCCTCCAGTTATTGCATCATACCAAACGATCGTTTCTCCTGCTTGAGCGGTTGCCGTGGCGGTCAAAGTTTGAATAGGAGATGAAGCGCATACGGTTTGATTTCCGCCGCTTACTGGAACAACTGGTGTAGGATTTAAGGTCAAACTAACGGCCACACGTGATGGGCTTGCACAAGAAGTTGTATTATTTACCGATTCAGCATAATAGGTAATGGTTCCTAATGAACTTAAAGTAGGATTTGGAACTACAATTCCTCCGCTTGAAGCATCATACCAAACTATTGATTCTCCTGCTTGGACGGTTGCCGTGGCGGTCAAAGTTTGAATTGGCGATGAAGCACATACCGTTTGATTTCCTCCGCTTACCGGTACAACTGGTTTTGGATTAATAGTTAAGGTTACTGCAGTTCGGGAGCTACTTACACATGGTGTGGTATTTTTTGCCGATTCCGCGTAGTAGGTTATGGTTCCTATTGAACTTAGTGTAGGATTCGATACTACATTTCCTCCAGTTAAAGCATCATACCAAACGATTGTCTCTCCTGCTTGAGCGGTTGCCGTGGCGGTCAAAGTTTGAATAGGTGATGAAGCGCATACGGTTTGATTCCCTCCGCTTACTGGAACAACTGGTGTTGGATTTAACGTTAAACTAACGGCCACGCGTGAAGCACTTGCACAAGAAGTTGTATTATTTATTGATTCAGCATAATAGGTAATGGTTCCCAATGAACTTAAAGTAGGATTTGGCACAACATTTCCTCCAGTTAAGGCATCATACCAAACTATTGATTCGCCTGCTTGGGCGGTTGCCGTGGCGGTCAAAGTTTGAATTGGCGATGAAGCACATACCGTTTGATCTCCTCCGCTTACCGGTACAACTGGTTTTGGATTTATAGTTAAGGTTACTGCAGTTCGGGAGCTACTTAAACATGGTGTGGTGTTTTTTGCCGATTCCGCGTAGTAGGTAATCGTCCCTAATGAATTTAGTGTAGGATTGGATATTACATTCCCTCCAGTTATTGCATCATACCAAACGATCGTTTCTCCTACTTGAGCGGTTGCCGTAGCGGTCAAAGTTTGAATAGGTGACGAGGCACATACGGTTTGATTCCCTCCGCTTACTGGAACAACTGGTGTTGGATTTAAAGTTAAAGTAACTGCCACACGTGATGGACTCACACAAGAAGTTGTATTATTTACCGATTCAGCATAATAGGTAATGGTTCCTAATGAACTTAGTGTAGGATTTGGCACTACATTTCCTCCAGTTAATGCATCGAACCAAACTATTGATTCTCCTGCTTGGGCGGTTGCCGTGGCGGTCAAAGTTTGAATTGGCGATGAAGCACATACCGTTTGATCTCCTCCGCTTACCGGTACAACTGGTTTTGGATTAATAGTTAAGGTTACTGCAGTTCGGGAGCTACTTACACATGGTGTGGTATTTTTTGCCGATTCCGCGTAGTAGGTAATCGTCCCTAATGAACTTAGAGTAGGATTTGATACTACATTTCCTCCAGTTAAAGCATCATACCAAACGATTGTCTCTCCTGCTTCAGCGGTTGCCGTGGCGGTCAAAGTTTGAATAGGTGACGAAGCACATACGGTTTGATTCCCTCCGCTTACTGGAACAACTGGTGTTGGATTTAAAGTTAAACTAACGGCCACGCGTGAAGCACTTGCACAAGACGTTGTATTATTTACCGATTCAGCATAATAGGTAATGGTTCCTAATGAACTTAGTGTAGGATTTGGCACTACATTTCCTCCAGTTGATGCATCATACCAAACTATTGATTCTCCTGCTTGGGCGGTTGCCGTGGCGGTCAAAGTTTGAATTGGCGATGAAGCACATACCGTTTGATCTCCTCCGCTTACCGGTACAACTGGTTTTGGATTTATAGTTAAGGTTACTGCAGTTCGGGAGCTACTTACACATGGTGTGGTGTTTTTTGCCGATTCCGCGTAGTAGGTTATGGTCCCTATTGAACTTAGTGTAGGATTCGATACTACATTTCCTCCAGTTAAAGCATCATACCAAACGATTGTCTCTCCTGCTTGAGCGGTTGCCGTGGCGGTCAAAGTTTGAATAGGTGATGAAGCGCATACGGTTTGGCTACTAGCACTTGGGGTTAATGGCGGAGCATGCAACTCTACCTTTATATCAGCTGTTGATTTGAGACATACCCCATTACTGATAGTCCATGTGAAAACATATATTCCGTCTAAACTAACTGTAGCAGTAGATGCCCCGCTATTTACAGCACTAAAAATTACCGTACCTGGCCCCCATGTTACTGACCAGACGCCGGTACCTATTATCGGAGTATTAGCCCCGAGTGGAGCACTTGTTAATGTACAATTATATTGATCGGCACCGACTGTGGCCGGTGTAGGTTTTTCATCTAAATTAATTGAAATACTTGCTTCTTTATAACAAGGAATTAAGGCATCTGCAGAAACAACTACCGGATTTGGATCTCTAAAATTATAATCAATAGCAACATTTCCATAATCCAATACACTCGTTAATTCTGGACTTAAAAAAGAATTTGTTACAATATCATTTTGCATTGTAAGTGCAAAAAATTTAATATCCCCTTGCGTATAACCAATTTGTGTTTTCAAAACTGACATTTCAAACCCAAGATCATAATCAGTAATTCCTGCATTCGCAGCATTAGCACCAAGAATAGGTGTAGGAAGAGTTATAATTGAATTCCCTGTTCTAAGCTCTATAATATCCGATAGATAGTTCGTCCCCAAATCATTTTTTGACACAACAAGACAATAATCAGCCTCGAAATAAGAATCGAACCTATTTGCATTTTTATTGAAAAAATTAAAACCTCTCACAGTTGGTGATAAACTGGCAACATCACCAAAATTAGACAAATTGAATCCACCTGGTTTTGTATCCAAAAACAACAACATAGTTCCAGTTCCTTGCAACTTACCTGATAAACCAAATACTAAATCCTTTTCGGTGGCACTAATTTTAATAGCATTAACATACGCATCAGTTGCACTAAAAGATAGTGGAGCAGAAAGCACATTATCTTCCATTACCCCTTTTCCCCATGCTTTTTCAGTTATCACGCCATCAAAAGTAACTCCATATCTTGTCCTAACACTAACAATCTGACCTTTCTTTAATGTATTTGTTGTAAATGTTCTATTTATAGACATAGGCTGAGCAACTACACCATCAACTGAAAATTCAAAAAAGTCTGCTCCATTATTTGCAGTAAAAGTTAAGGGAGTTCCTTCACAAACTGGATTATCAGAAGGAGAAACAACTAATGTAACTGCTGGCGGAGCAACAAATACGGAAGCCACTACTGGAACCCTTATACTGTAATCAGCGCCAGAATGACTCCATACATAATAAGTCTTCGTTTGACTTATACTTGGACTATAAATAGCACCTGTAAACAATACAGTATTTGATGTTTGACTATCAAACCATTCAATTATATCTCCACTACCACCTGATGCAGCCATAAATACCCTTACCGTCAAATCCGCCTCTTCTTTACAAGCACTTCCTGCAGTAGTCCTTGGAGGTGGTATAAGAGCATTCGACTTAGCAGTTTTTAGATCTTTATTCGATTTTTTAATCGTATCAGCTAAATTAGTGGTCAATAAAACCTGTAAATTTATTTTTGAATTACTAAA
>NZ_JAGGNA010000001.1:1817500-1820000 GCF_017875765.1 Flavobacterium sp. CG_23.5
GGGGACCTTAGCTGATGGTCTGGGTTCTTTCCCTCTCGGACTTGGACCTTAGCACCCAAGCCCTCACTGTTATGAAACATTATATAGCATTCGGAGTTTGTCAGGAATTGGTAGGCGGTGAAGCCCCCGCATCCAATCAGTAGCTCTACCTCTATATAACTTTACGCATAACGCTGCACCTAAATGCATTTCGGGGAGTACGAGCTATTTCCGAGTTTGATTGGCCTTTCACCCCTACCCACAGGTCATCCGAAGACTTTTCAACGTCAACCGGTTCGGACCTCCACACTGTGTTACCAGCGCTTCATCCTGCCCATGGGTAGATCACACGGTTTCGCGTCTAACACTACTGACTAAAGCGCCCTATTCAGACTCGCTTTCGCTACGGATCCGTGGCTTAACCACTTATCCTTGCCAGCAACGTTAACTCGTAGGCTCATTATGCAAAAGGCACGCCGTCACCCCACGAAAGGGCTCCGACCGCTTGTAAGCGTATGGTTTCAGGATCTATTTCACTCCGTTATTCACGGTTCTTTTCACCTTTCCCTCACGGTACTGGTTCACTATCGGTCTCTCAGGAGTATTTAGCCTTAGCGGATGGTCCCGCCAAATTCAGACAGGATTTCTCGTGTCCCGCCCTACTCAGGATACCACTATCGTTATCTTCTATTACTTATACAGGGCTATCACCTTCTTTGGCTCTACTTTCCAGTAGATTCTAATTCTATCCGCAACAAATATCGTGGTCCTACAACCCCAAATATGCCGTAACATGTTTGGTTTGGGCTAATCCGCGTTCGCTCGCCACTACTTACGGAATCACTTTTGTTTTCTTCTCCTCCGCCTACTTAGATGTTTCAGTTCAGCGGGTTTGCCCACCTATCGGTGTACTATGTCTTCAACATAGTGGGTTGCCCCATTCAGGTATCTACGGATCAATTCGTGTGTGCCAATCCCCGTAGCTTTTCGCAGCTTATCACGCCTTTCATCGCCTCTGAGAGCCAAGGCATCCCCCATACGCCCTTATTTTGCTTATTGTACCAATCACTCAATTAAGAATGACCGTTTCTTTTACTTGTCTAATGATAAACAAGTAAAAAATGCTTTCTACTTTTTATTATTTTCTTATCTCAATATGTCAATGAACTTTAAGTAAGTATCAAGATATTTGTATTAAGTATTAAGATTTATCTTGATACTTGGTACTTTTTTCTTTGTACTTCTTTTGTGGAGAATAACGGAGTCGAACCGTTGACCTCCTGCGTGCAAGGCAGGCGCTCTAGCCAGCTGAGCTAATCCCCCAATCTTTTTTAATTATGAATTGTGAATTATGAATTATGAATTATGAATTAATGTAATTCGTAATCTTTCAACCCTAGAATTTCCTTTGAATCTATTTATATGAACTTTTTATTCTCAATTCGTAATTCATAATTCTGAATTCGTAATTGTTTTGTTGTCTCGGACAGACTCGAACTGTCGACCCCTACATTATCAGTGTAATACTCTAACCAGCTGAGCTACGAGACAAGATGATTTCTGATTTTTGATTGTTGATTCCTGATTTTTGATGTTTTCACATCTTAAATCCCAAATCTTAAATCTTAAATCCTAAATCGTTATCTTTAACTTAAATTGTATTATTTGAACTAACAGCAAGAGTAATATAATGTCTTTATTTGTTTCCACTTCGACTTTTCGTCTTCTTTCCCTAGCGTGTATTACTACTAACACTAAGGCTCTAGAAAGGAGGTGTTCCAGCCGCACCTTCCGGTACGGCTACCTTGTTACGACTTAGCCCTAGTTACCAGTTTTACCCTAGGCAGCTCCTTGCGGTCACCGACTTCAGGCACCCCCAGCTTCCATGGCTTGACGGGCGGTGTGTACAAGGCCCGGGAACGTATTCACCGGATCATGGCTGATATCCGATTACTAGCGATTCCAGCTTCACGGAGTCGAGTTGCAGACTCCGATCCGAACTGTGACCGGTTTTGTAGATTCGCTCCTGGTCGCCCAGTGGCTGCTCTCTGTACCGGCCATTGTAGCACGTGTGTAGCCCAAGGCGTAAGGGCCGTGATGATTTGACGTCATCCCCACCTTCCTCTCAGTTTGCACTGGCAGTCTCGTTAGAGTTCCCGACATGACTCGCTGGCAACTAACGACAGGGGTTGCGCTCGTTATAGGACTTAACCTGACACCTCACGGCACGAGCTGACGACAACCATGCAGCACCTTGTAAATTGTCTTGCGAAAAGTCTGTTTCCAAACCGGTCAATCTACATTTAAGCCTTGGTAAGGTTCCTCGCGTATCATCGAATTAAACCACATGCTCCACCGCTTGTGCGGGCCCCCGTCAATTCCTTTGAGTTTCATTCTTGCGAACGTACTCCCCAGGTGGGATACTTATCACTTTCGCTTAGCCACTGAGATTGCTCCCAACAGCTAGTATCCATCGTTTACGGCGTGGACTACCAGGGTATCTAATCCTGTTCGCTACCCA